>CAMJYS010000025.1 GCA_946410005.1 uncultured Clostridia bacterium
GGAATTAACAATGACAGAAATTAATAATGAAGATTTAGAAAAGGTTTCAGGCGGAAATATGGAAAATCTCCCCAGAATAGCTATGCAGCGTCATATTTATACTTTTAAATGTAATGATACAAATTGCAAAGGAGAAATAATTGACGATAAAAATGTCGGATGTCATATGACAGCTAATTTTTATGATAGAAAATGTCCGACGTGCGGTAAGAACATGAAATGTGTAAGTCACGAAACAGTTGCTATTGATACTCCAAAAGACTGTACGTAGCATTTGCATAAATTTTTAAAATAATATATAATGGTGAGTGATTTGTATAAAGTTGTACAAGTCACTCAATTTTTTAGTTTGATCCTTATTCTAATGATAGGAGGAAATTTATGTTATCAGCAGGAGATTTTAGAAATGGATCTACATTTGAGCTTGATGGAAATGTAGTTACCATAGTGGAATTTCAACATGTTAAACCGGGGAAAGGTGCCGCATTTGTCAGAGCTAAAATAAAAAACGTTATGAGTGGTGCCGTAACTGAACGTACGTTTAATCCGAGCGAAAAGTTTCAGGAAGCATTTATAGAAAGACGTGACATGCAATATCTTTACAGTGACGGAGATTTGTATTATTTCATGGATAATGAAACATACGAACAAATTCCGATTAATGCGTCAGTTTTAAGCGACAACTTCAAATTTGTAAAAGAAAATATGGTGTGTAAAGTTCTTTCTTACAAAGGAAATGTATTTGGTGTTGAACCGCCGTTGTTTGTTGAGCTTACTATAACTCAAACAGATGTCGGATTTAAAGGCGATACAGCAACAAATGCTACTAAGCCTGCAACACTCGAAACAGGTGCTGAAATAAAAATCCCATTATTCGTTGAAGAGGGAGAAAAAATAAGAATTGATACACGTACCGGTGAATATATCGAACGTGCTTAATAAATAATATAAGTATAATAAATAGGAGGCCATAAGTTATGAATATCAAAGAAAAAGCAGCTTATGTAAAAGGATTAATTTCCGGTCTTGAATTAGAAGACACAAAAGAAAAGAAAGTTTTAAATGCAATAGTAGATTGGATGGACGATATTTCAATTT
Source organism: uncultured Clostridia bacterium (assembly GCA_946410005.1). Lineage (GTDB taxonomy): Bacteria > Bacillota > Clostridia > Oscillospirales > Acutalibacteraceae > UMGS1491. Next base: position 1,099 of record CAMJYS010000025.1, read on the forward strand.
CTATTTCAAATTTAGACGAAGATGTAAATGACATTTGCGATCAACTCGATATTTTAGATGAAGATTTAGCAGACGTCGAAGAAGAAGTATTCGAAGACGAATGCGGTTGTGACTGCGGAAGCAAATGCGACTGTGAAGACTGCGATTGCGAATGTGATTGTGATGACGATTGTTGTTGCGGATGCAATGATGACGCTTATTATGAAATCGAATGTCCATCATGTGGCGAAAGAATTTGCCTTTCAGAAGATGCATTATTAGAAGAAAAAATGGATTGCCCAAACTGCGGCGAACTTTTGGAATTTGACATTCCGGAATGTTGCGGTTGCGAATGTGGCGATGACTGCGAAGATAATTGCGGTTGCGATTGTCATTGTGGCGAATCCGAAAATATATAATAATTAGATTATATAAAAAATTATTCCGCTTAAAAGCTTAACTGCTTTCGAGCGGATATTTTTGTTTTTATAAATCGGAATTTGTTTCCAATAATCTAGACACAGTCGCTTTTGGATCTTTGAAGAAGTTTTCCATAACTCTGAAATGTTCAGTATCTTGATAAGATTTTTCAATTATTCCCGATTCAGTTATTTCTAAAATTTGAGCGTTCGGGCAAGCTAGGAGTATTGGTGAATGCGTTGCAATGATAAATTGAGAATTCTTTTTGACGAGTTCATTTATTCTAATTAGCAACGACATTTGCGAAACCGGAGATAATGCCGCTTCGGGTTCGTCTAAAATATACAAGCCATTTCCGAAAAAGCGCTTAAAAAATATACTAAGAAAACTTTCGCCGTGAGATTGATTATGTAATGATTTTCCGCCGTAAGCATCAGATATACCGAGGTCGTCTATATTTGAAGCAACATTATACATAGATTCTGACCTAAAAAAATATCCATCACGTGGCATATATGGACCTCTTATCAATTTAGTGTATTCGTTTAAATCAGATTCAGTTCGTCTGGTATGAAAATTGAAATTTCTCGAGCCGCCTTCTGCGTTAAATCCATACTTAGTAGCAATTGCTTCGATTAAAGTTGATTTTCCTAGACCGTTTTCGCCGACAAAAATCGTAATCGGAAACTCAAAATTTATTTTCGAAAAATTTTTTACTATCGGTAAGTCATAAATATAATCGCTGTGCGGAATATCGTGTTTATTAATATCTACACTTTTCAAATAAAGTTCGTGTGTCAATTTACTTCATCCTTAATATTATTGTTTTTGTAAATCCATTATATCATAAATATCAAGAAATTGATATTTGAATTATTTTTATGTATAATATAATTATATTTTAAATTATAGGGGGCTTGATTGTTATGATAAAACATTTTTGCGTTTCGGTTTATGTTTTTAATCCAAAATCGAAGAATTTTTTGATGGTAAATCACAAGAAGTTAAGTAAATGGGTACAACCGGGCGGACACATTGAATTAAACGAAGACCCCGAAGAAGCATCGTTAAGAGAAATTTTTGAAGAAACAGGTATCAAAGTTAAGCTAATCGGTAAAAGATATCCAAGAGAAGAAGACTACATAACTCCGATTGCAATTCAAAAAAATATCGTAAAAGAAAATCATATACATATTGATTTTGTGTATCTAGCGTATCCATTAGAAAATCAAGTAGAAGTCCAAAACGTTGAGGAAACGGACGGATTAGAATGGTTTACTTTGGAAGAAATATTGGACGAAAATTTTGATACTTTCGAAAATGTAAGAACTATATGCAAGAAAATCTTTGATGACCACAAGGCATAATAATTTATTAAACCTACTAGGAAAAATTTCTTAGTGGGTTGTTTTTGTGTTTAAGCGAAAAGTGTATTTAAGATTGCCAAGCTGCCGATTCCCGGAATTCCGAGTAGAGCTGAGACGCCTAAACTTATTGTATTTATAGGGCAAGATATTCCGGTATATATAGAAAAAATATTCGTGATTAAAAGTCCGACTGGGCCTAAAATTAAGTATTTTATTGATGAGGCTATCGGATGTTTTGTCTTTAAAATAAAATTTACTACAACAAGTATAATTAATATCGAAATAAAACCAATAATATTTAAAATTGAATGTTCCATTTTAAGGCACTTCCTAAATTTAAGAAATTTTATCAAACTTAATTTTGTTCATTAAATATCTATATCTTGCGTTCAAAACTTCTCGTTGGTGAATACAAGCGTCAATTAAATCGCTGTCGTTTTCCATTTGAAACCACATATTTGTTTTATCAAGTTCGTTGCAGATAATTTTAATTTCCTTGATTAAATCCTGATTTTTCGCAGAATATTCGAAGCCGTTTTCGTTATTTTCAGAGTTAATTTTGAGGTCTTTTTCTTTCTGCTTATGTAACTCGATTTTTTTGATAAAGTTTATCATACGCATGCACAGTCCTTTGGTTTTAAAATATGTAGATAAGTATATCTATGATTTATCATTGGTAAATATGAAAAAATTTATTCAGTTGATGTATTAAATTTTTATTTCGAGAAAAAAGTTAGCTTAAGTTTACTTTTTTGGAATTTAAGTGTATACTATACGAGTATATTTTTTTAAAAAGTAAAGAATTTTAAGGTGGTAGAATTTTGAAAAATATAAGTAACTTGAATATAAACGAAGTAGGCGTTGTAAAAAAAGTGACTGCTTCCGGAGAGTTTCGTCGCAGGATTATTGATATGGGTGTAATACCCGGTGCTAAGATAAAAATGATAAAATCCGCTCCTTTCGGAGATCCTATTCAAATAAAAATTCACGGATATAATTTGAGCATTAGAAAATCAGAAGCTGAAAAAATAGAAATTTTTGAAAATAATTATGAATTTAAAAAATATATTAATAACGAAATATATAGTAAAAGTTTTTTTTCGGGAAATGATTCATTTCCTGTTTTGAATTTATATACTTCAGAAAAGGTAACCGAAAATTCGAATTATAAAATAGCACTTATAGGTAATCCTAATTGCGGAAAAACAACACTTTTTAATACTTTGACCGGAGAATATCAATATGTAGGAAATTGGCCGGGTGTTACTGTTGAAAGAAAAGAAGGACAAATAAAAAATATTAATAAAAATATTACACTTGTCGATTTACCCGGCGTATACTCATTGTCGCCATATTCTCCGGAAGAAATTGTGACAAGAGACTATGTATTAAACGAAACGCCGGATATTATAATTAATATTGTTGATGCAACAAATCTGGAAAGAAATTTATATTTAACAACTCAGCTTTTGGAATTGAATTTCAAAGTAATAGTTGCTTTAAATATGATTGATATTTTAAATAAAAAAGGTATTAAAATTGATTGCGGAACTCTTGAACATGAATTAGGATGTACAGTTGTTCCTATATCCGCCGGAAACAATTATGGTATAGATAAACTTTTAAAAGTTATTTCACAAAAAATAATTTTAAAAAACGATTTCAGAAAGACCGGAAAATTTTATTCCGCACCGGTAGAATCGGCAATTGAAAATATAGAAAAAGTTATAGAGAGTAAAAGTTTTTATAGAGAAAACGAAAGATTTATAGCAGTTAAAGTTTTCGAAAATGACCCATTGGTTTTAAAGAATCTTCGTCTTGGTAGCGACAAAATAAAAAATATCGATAGCATAGCAAAAAATATTTCGAATTTTTATAGTAAGCCAAGAGATATTATAATAGCCGATGAGCGTTATAATTATATTTATAATATTTGTTCAAAAGTAAAGAAAAATACCGTCAGCAATAAATCGTCTTTTTCTGATAAATTAGATAAAATTTTGACCGGAAAATATACTGCTGCCCCGTGTTTTATAGCATTAATTTTTATGGTGTTTTATTTAACTTTTGGCTCTTTCGGTATATGTTTAAAAGGAATTTTTGAAAGATTAATAAATGATAATATGTATAATTTAGTTCAAAATATTTTAGTATACACCGGGGCATCGGATTGGTCTAAGAGCTTAATTTTAGACGCGATGATAGGAGGAGTAGGGGCAGTTATATCGTTTTTACCGCAGGTTGTTTTGCTATTTATATTGCTTTCTCTTTTAGAAGATTGCGGATATATGGCTCGTGCGGCTTTTATAATGGATAGCCCTTTTAGAAAAATAGGACTATCAGGAAAATCATTCGTTCCGCTCATTATGGGGTTTGGATGTAGCGTGCCTGCGGTGCTCGGGACTAAAATTTTAGAAAATAAAAAAGATAAAAATCTTACTGTTTTTTTAATACCGTTTATGTCTTGTAGTGCTAAAACTCCGATTTATTTGCTTTTTACATCTACTTTTTTCCCGCAGTGTCAAGCTTTTGTTATGTTTTTACTTTATTTGACCGGTATTCTGGTTGCAGTTTTAACTTCTTACATATTTAATGGTTCGAATTTATTTAAAGGTAGCGAATCTCCATTTATAATGGAAATGCCGGAATATAAAATACCATCAGTAAAAAATATTCGGTTAAATGTATGGGATAAAACAAAGGATTTTATTGAAAGAGCAGGAACAGTTATTTTAATAGCAACGGTTGTTATATGGTTTTTGCAATCGTTCACATTTGATTTCCATTTGGTTACGGATAAATCCAAAAGCATTCTTGCGATAGTCGGAAATTCTCTTGCACCTATGTTTAGACTTTGCGGATTCGGAAATTGGCAATCTGTAGTTGCATTGTTTACCGGTATTATAGCCAAAGAATCAATAGTCAGTACTTTGACGGTTTTATATGATGCCGGTAATGTTGAAGAACTATCGAAAATTTTACCAAATATATTTAATAATTTAAGTGCAATTTCATTTTTAGTTTTTTCATTGCTTTATACTCCTTGCGTTGCGGCTATATCGGCTATTCACAAAGAATTTGAAAATACAAAATATACAATAGTTTTTGTTGTTTATCAGCTTTTTATAGCTTATGTATTATCAGCGCTATCGTTTCAAATTTTAAAACTTATTTTTTAAACGATTGAGGGACGTGGAAAGGGATTTTTGTTGTGAATTTAACAGATGTAGTAATAGTTTTTTCTGTAATTGTTTTGATTATTTTTATAATTTACAGAAAACAAAAACGCAAAAAAAATAAGATTAACGAAGGTTGCACTAGGTGTTCGGGGTGCGTCTTTAAAGAAAATTGTAAAAAGAATAAAAAGTAGGGATTTTAATGCAATATCTTTCATCTTCACTTGAAGATTACTTGGAGATTATATACATACTTATGCAAAATTCTGATTCTGTGGGCATAACAGATATCGCAAAAGCTTTGTCTATTTCAAAGCCAAGTGTGAATAAAGCGGTTAATTTATTAAAAGAAAAGGGATATATTTGTCAAGAGAAATATGGTAAAATAATTTTTACAGACAAAGGAATCAATACAGCCAAATCTGTTTATAAAAAGCATAATATGTTAACAGCATTTTTAACGAATATTTTAGGGGTTAGTAAAAAAACCGCAGAAATCGATGCTTGCAAGGTTGAACATGTCTTAAGTAATGAAACCATTTTGCGTATGGAATATTTTCTTAAAAATAAAAAAGGGGAATAGTAGTTTGAATATCAAAAACCAAGAAAATAATAATTATATATTCGGAAGAAATTCCGTAACGGAGGCTTTGAAATCAGAAAGAAATATAGAATCTATACTGATTTCTTCTGCTGAAATTACAGGTTCTCTTAAAGCTATAGTTTCTAAAGCGAAAGAAAAAAGAATTATATTAAAGAGAGTAAATAAAAAAGTTTTAGATTCTTTAAGCGGAAACTCAAATCACCAAGGCGTAATTGCGATTGTCGGAAGAAAAGAAACCTGTACGATTAAAGATATTCTGGATTTAGCCAAGAGCAAAAATGAACCACCATTTATAATAATTGCAGATGGAATAGAAGATCCGCATAATTTAGGCGCAATTATAAGAACTGCAGAATGCTGTGGTGTTCATGGCATTCTAATTCCGAAAAGAAGGTGTGCAGGTCTTAACGCTACAGTTGAAAAAACATCTGCCGGAGCGCTTGAACATATGTTAATCGCCAAAGTCGGAAACATCGCTTCGGCAATTGAAGATTTGAAAAAGCTTGGAGTTTGGGTATATGCTGCCGATATGAAAGGCGAAAACTGGACAAGCCAAGACTTAACCGGTCCTGTGGCATTGGTAATCGGTTCAGAAGGTTTTGGGGTCGGAAAGCTTGTAAGAGAAAAATGCGATTTTGTTTTGTCGCTTCCAATAAAAGGTAAAGTGAATTCTCTTAATGCTTCTGTGGCGGCCGGTATATTGATGTACGAAGTTCGTAGACAGCGTGGATAATTAATATAGTTTAAAAATCCAAACGATAAGTCCATATACCATTGATGAAATAGTACCGAAAACGATTACAGGGCCTGCCATTATGAACATTTTAGCACCTATTCCGAAAACATGACCTTCGCTTTTGAATTCTATCGCCGGTGCAGTTATTGAATTTGAAAATCCTGTAATCGGTACAATAGTTCCGGCTCCGGCATGTTTTGCAATGTTACTGTACCAATTTAAAGCAGTAAAAAGAGAACTTAGTGCAATTAGAGTGATAGAAACCCATGTACTTGCGGTTTTTTTATCTAACTCTAAATTGGTCATGTATATATATTGTAAAAATTGCCCCAAAGTGCAGATAGCGCCACCGAAAACAAACGCAAAAAAGAAATCTTTCCATATTGGGCTACCGGGTGAGGCATCTCCGGCCATTTTTGAAAATTCTTTTTTATTTATTTTCATGAAATTCACATCCTTTTATTTTATAAAATTATTATTTCAACTTATGAAATAAATATTCAAAAAACGATTTTTAGGAGGACTTTGTTTTTGAAAAAACCGCTTTATAATTCACTAAAAAAATACAAAAAACTAAAACGTGCATCATTTCATACTCCGGGACATAAGTGTAATTTTTTTAAGAGTAAGGATTTATTTAATTTAGATTTTACCGAATTACCTCTTACGGATAGTCTATATGAGGGGAATGGAATAATAAAAAAATCAGAAGAAAATTTGTCAAAACTTTATAATACAGAATTGTCATTATTTTCTTTAGGTGGAAACACCTTATGTATACAGTCAATGCTTAGACTAAGTTCACCGAAAGGCGGTAAAATCCTTTGTGACAGATTGGTTCACAGGTCGGCAATTTCAGCAATGGCATTACTTGGAATAAATCCGACTTGGATTTTAAGAGAATATAATCAAGAAAGTAAAACTTTCGATAAATTAAATTTAGCTATGCTAGAGAAAGAATTGTCAAGTAACGAAAAATTTAACGCTATGTATCTTACAAGCCCTGACTATTACGGAGTTTTGCAAGATGTAAAGTCTATATCGAGTAAATGTAAAAAATTCGATGTACCGGTTTTAGTTGATAATGCTCACGGTTCACATTTAATGTTTACAGGTGAAAATTTACATCCACTTTCGCAAGGAGCGTTAATGACGGCCGATTCTGCTCATAAAACTTTACCCGTCTTAACCGGTGGCGCATGGTTGCATATAAACAGTAAAAAAATATCTCGCCAAGAGGCTAAGTCAGCTATGGCATTGTTTGGTTCTACGAGCCCTTTATATTCAACAATGGCATCTATGGATATTGCACAAGATTGGCTTCATTATAACGGAAAGAAAGAGTTTTTAAATTTAGAAAAGCGAGTTTCTCATATAAAATCTATTGCAAAAAGTAAAGGAATATTTGTTTTTGAAGGTAGATTAGTCGACCCTACGAGAATAACTTTAGGTGTCTGGAGTATAGGAAAAACAGGATATGAATTTAGAGATTATCTTTATAAATATAAAATTGAGCCGGAGTTTTGCGATCAAAATTATGTTGTTTTGATTCCAACGTCATTTAATACCAAACAAGAGTGGGAAAGATTAAAAAGAGCAATTTTAAATATAGATGCTTGTTCTTTAAGTAATAATTTTATCGAAGAAAATAAATTTGAAAAATTGCCCGAAGTCTGTGTGTCGCTACGAGAAGCTTTAATGTCGGAAAAAACAAAAATAAAACTTTCTGATGCAAAAAATCAAATAGCAGGAGATATCGTTTGCCCTTGTCCTCCGGGGATTCCCATTGTTATGCCAGGTGAAAAAATAGGTGATTATGAAATATGGGCATTAAAGCAATATGGAATCAATGAAATTTATGTGTTAAAATAGTCTTTATTAAACAAAATTCAAGGGGTGTTTTTATAAGTGAAGCTTGTAATG
>CAMJYS010000026.1 GCA_946410005.1 uncultured Clostridia bacterium
CCACCGAGATCTACACTCTTTCCCTACACGACGCTCTTCCGATCTGGGGTTTGTGAATTTGAAGCGGATTTATTTTCATGGTACTGTCAGCGTGTTAGGTGAAGATGTTTTTAAAAGTTGTAATAATTTGCAAGAAATAATTTGTAAACAAGAATCGGAAGAACTAATAATAGAAAACATAAAAAATTCTGTAAAATCCGGAAAATTCAAAGTGAGTGTAGCTAAGAAATTGAAAATAAATGGGAAAACAGTTAATGAATTGCAGAATATTTAGCATTAACTCTTTACAACAATAAATTCATGTGATATAATAAAAGCCTAACTACCCCCAACTTTGGAAAAAATCTGAGGTTGCTGCATAAATTTTAGAAAATGCAAATTGGGTAAAATTTAGAAAGGTGATTTGATATTTATGTTGTTAAAAGAAGAAAAAGCTTTGGTTATATCCAAACATGCTCGTGGTGAAAAAGATACAGGCTCTCCGGAAGTTCAAATTGCGTTACTTACAAAGAGAATTAACGATTTGACGGAACATTTGAAAATTCATAAAAAAGATTTTCACTCAAGAAGAGGACTTTTAAAAATGGTCGGTAGACGTAGGAATTTACTTAACTACCTTACTAAAAAGGATATAGAAAGATACAGAGCGATTATCGCAGAGCTTGGTATTCGCAAATAGTTTGTTTTTTACAAAGACCAATCGAACCCGATTGGTCTTTGTGTGTTTATATTTTTACTTGATTTTTTATTTGGAGGCAAAAGATGTTCGAAAATCACAGAATTTTTAAAACAAAACTCGCAGAAAGAAATTTAATCGTAGAAACCGGAAAATTTGCCGGACTTGCAAACGGTTCGTGTATGGTAAGATATGGCGATACAGTTGTCAATATTGCTGTAACGGCGTCAAAATCGCCAAGAGAAGGAGTTGATTTTTTCCCGCTTTCGGTGGATTTTGAAGAAAGACTTTATGCTGTCGGAAAAATACCGGGTTCTTTTTCGAAAAGAGAAGGTAAACCATCGGAAAAAGCAATTTTAGCATCAAGAGTTATAGACAGGCCTATTCGCCCGCTATTTCCAAAAGATATGAGAAACGACGTAGCGGTTGTTTGTACGGTAATGTCCGTAGACGAAGATTGTTCGCCGGAAATTACAGCAATGATAGGTACGTCAATAGCATTAAGTATATCCGATATACCTTGGGACGGGCCCATAAGCGGAGTTTTCGTAGGACTTGTTGATGGAGAAATCGTGATAAACCCAACAAAAGAGCAAAGAGAAAATTCAAAATTATCTCTTACAGTTGCATCAACAGAAGATCTTATTCCAATGATTGAAGCAGGAGCTTACGAAATTTCTGACGAAACTATGTACAACGCTATTTTAAAAGCTCACGAAACGAACAAAGAAGTAATCAAATTTATTAACGAGATAAAATCGGAAATCGGTAAACCTAAATTTTCTTACGAAAGTTTAAATCCTACCGAAGAAATGTTCGAAGCTGTTAAAAATTATGTCGAAGAAGACGTCAAAGCCGCTTTATTCACAAACGATAAAACGGAACGAGATGAAAATTTATTGCCAATTTACGAAAAAGTTCACGCTAAATTTGACGAAGTATATCCCGAAGAAACAAAGCTTCTGGACGATTGTATGTATATGCTACAAAAGAAAATAGTTCGTCGTTGGCTTATTGACGAAGAAAAACGTGTTGACGGGCGAAAAATGGATGAAATCCGTCCTTTAAACGCAGAAGTCGGACTTTTGCCGAGAGTACATGGTTCGGGAATGTTTACAAGAGGACAAACTCAAGTTTTAACAACCCTCACATTAGGGCCTATAAGCGACAGACAATTACTCGACGGAATAGATTCGGAAGAATATAAACGCTATATGCACCACTATAATTTCCCGTCGTATTCAGTCGGCGAGACAAAACCAAGCCGCGGACCCGGTCGTAGAGAAATAGGACACGGAGCATTGGCAGAAAAAGCTTTGGTACCTGTAATTCCGCCTGTCGAAGAATTTCCTTATGCAATACGATTGGTTTCCGAAGTTCTTTCGTCAAACGGTTCGACGTCGCAAGGTTCTGTTTGTGGTTCAACGCTTGCGCTTATGGACGGAGGAGTTCCAATAAAAGCACCTGTTGCGGGAATTTCTTGCGGGCTTATAACGGATGGCGACAGATGGAAAACAATGGTTGACATACAAGGGCTTGAAGACTTTTTCGGTGACATGGACTTTAAAGTTGCGGGAACTCATAAAGGTATAACTGCAATACAAATGGATTTAAAAATACATGGTCTTACAAAAGAAATGATAAAAGAAGCGCTTGAAAAAACTCATAAAGCCAGAATTTATATTTTAGACGAAGTAATGGCGAAAGCTATAAAAGAACCGAGAGAAAATCTTTCCGAATATGCTCCTAAAGTGTTTACTATGTCCGTGGAGGTTGATAAGATACGAGATGTTATAGGTGCAGGCGGAAAAGTAGTACAAAAGCTCTGTGCGGATTATGATGTTAAAATTGATATAGAAGAAGACGGAAAAATATTCGTAATGGGTGTAGACGTAAATAAATGTAAAAGGGCGTTGGAAGTAATAAAAACTATTGTTACAGACCCTCAAGTAGGAAATACTTATGTCGGAAAAGTCGTAAGAATAATGGATTTTGGAGCATTTATTGAATTTTCGCCCGGAAAAGAAGGACTTTGCCATATTTCGCAGATAGATAAACGTAGAATCAACAAAGTAACTGATGTATTGTCCGAAGGGCAAGAAGTAAATGTAAAGATAATTGAGATTGATAATAAAGGCAGAATAAATCTTTCTATGAAAGATCTTGATCAAAATATTTTCAAAAATTAGTGGCGGAGGGGTAAATATGAATAGGTATGTTTCAAAAATTTTATGTGGTTTTCTTTTGATATTTTCTGTTGGTTTTTCCATATATGATAGGAATAAAGATTTTTTTGATAAAACTCCTAAAATTTCTGTTATCGTACCTGTTTATAATACTGAGAAATATTTAGACGAATGTCTGAACAGTGCTGAAAATCAAACTCTAAAAAATATAGAAATTGTGTGTATAAACGACGGCTCGACGGATAGATCACTTGAAATTTTGAAAGAACACGCAAATAAAGATTCCAGAATTAAAGTTATAAGTCAGGAAAATAAAGGTCTTTCATCGGCAAGAAATGTCGGTATGCGTAGTGCAAAAGGTAAATATATAGCGCTTTTGGACTCCGACGATGTTTTAGTTCCGTGGGCGTACGAAAAAATGTACGATTTAGCGGAGAAACATAAAGCCGACGCTGTAAAATGTGATTCAATGGATTTTTTTCAAGGCGACCCATTAAAAATCGGATTAAAAGTTTATGATAGTTCAAAAGTGGAAGTTTTCGAAAGAAAAACTAACGGAAATCCGTATAAAGAGCTTAATTATTATTGCGGAGTAGTTTGGAACAGGATTTATAATAGAAAATTTTTGTCGGATAATGATATATGGTTTAAAGACGGGCTTTCCCTTGCGGAAGATACTGTATTTAATTGGCTTTGCGGAGCATATGCCGAGAAACATGTTATGACACACAATATTTTATATTTTTATAGAAAAAATCGTACAGGTTCATTGATGTCAACCGATTATCATGATTTGAAAAAAAGATTTGATGTTTATATTGACGTCATACAATGGCTTAGCGATAATAGAGATAGATTTAATTTTGATAATAGCGATGAGTGGATAGTTTCTAGTATGTTAGTGGTAATTTATAAACAGCTGACTGAAAATTTAGAAGATACAAATCCGATGAAATCATATTATGCGAACAAATCTGTTAAAATAATTGATAAGTTTATAAGTGACTATGATGTCAATATTTCCGGTACATATTTAAATGAAATAAATTTTTTGCGAAACATTGCCAAACATGCTGAGAGTAATATTTGAGGAGAGAAAGATTTTGAATAGTTCGGGAAGTTTAAAAAATCAGTTGAAAATGATGTATATTTTTTTGGTAATTATTTTTTTGTTGACCTTGATTGGCGGATTTATATTTATTACAGAATCTAAAAAGCCAAAAATTTCTGTTATAGTACCTGTTTATAATACCGAGAAATATTTAGACGAGTGTTTGAATAGCGTAGAAAATCAAACGCTGAAAGATATCGAGATAATATGTGTAAATGATGGTTCTACCGATAAATCATTAGAAATTTTAAACGACCACGCAAGTAAAGATTCCCGAATTAAAGTTATCAGTCAAGAAAATGGCGGAGTGAGTAAAGCGAGAAATGCCGGTATGAAAATCGCAAAAGGTGAATATATAACCTTTTTAGATTCCGATGATCTGTTATCTCCCATCGCATATGAAAAAATGTATGATTTGGCAAAAGTGCATAAACCTGAAGTTGTTAAATGCAAAGTTTTAGATTTTTTTGAAGGCAATCCTATAGAGAGTAATTTAGAAAATTATGACGATTCAAAAGTGAAAGTTTTTGAAGTGGAAACGTTTCAGCAAGACCCATATAGTCAGCTTAATTACGACAATGGCGTTGTTTGGAATAAAATTTATAGTAGAAAATTTTTGTTGGATAACGATTTATGGTTTAATGAAAAAGTTGCACTTGCGGAAGATAGCATGTTTAATTGGTTGTGTGGAGCAAGTGTTAAAAAGCAAGTGATTACATATAATATTTTGTATTTTTATAGAATAAATCGTCCCGGATCTATAATGTCAGATAACTATAGAAATTCAAAAAAGAGATTTGATGGTTATAGCGAGTGTATAAAATCACTTGATAAAAACAGAGAAAGATTTAAATTCGATAACAGTGATAAGTGGCTGTGTTCTACTATGATATCGTTGGCTTATAGTCATTTAAAAGATAGCAAAGAAAATTCAGACCCTATGGCACCCTACTATGCAAGTGAATTTAATAAATTAATAGATGAGTTTATTAAAAAATATGGTGTTGAAGTATCTAATGAAGATAGTAAAATAATTGAGTGTATAAAGGAATTTGCCGGAATCTAATATGATAGGATGATATATTTGAATTTTAAAAAAATTTTTAGTAATAGATATGCAATATTGGGTATTTTTGTGGCTATATATTCATTTATATTCATGATGTCGCCGTTTGTAGTAGATTATTCTGCGGATGGCTGTAAAGCGGAAAATCCCGAAATAAAAGTATCGGTAATAGTGCCTGTGTATAACACTGAAAAATATTTGCCATCTGCGCTAGATAGTTTAATAAATCAAACTTTGAAGGACATAGAAATAATATGCGTAAACGACGGCTCGAAAGATAATTCTTTAGCGGTTTTAAACGAGTACAAAGAAAAAGATAATCGTATAAAAGTTATAAGTCAGCCGAATTCAGGAGTTTGTGTTGCGAGAAACACCGGAATAGAAAATTCAAAAGGCGAATACATAGCGTTTTTTGATTCCGACGACTTAATGGTTCCATATGCTTACGAAAAAGCTTACGATGATGCGATAAAATATAACGTTGATATAGTTAATATGCAAATGACCAATTTTATCGACGGAGAAGAAATTGATATAAACAGTTTTGTATATGATAATTCCAAAGTAAAAAGAATCGGCAGAATGAAACATCAAAATCCGTTTTATATATTTCCTGATTCAGGATATGTTACTACGAAACTTTATAAACGTTCTTTGATAAATGATAATAATTTTAGGTTTAAAGCGGGAGTTACAAACTATGAAGATGGTTTGTTTAACTTTTTCGTTCTAACAAAAACCGCTACATTAGTACATGATAGCAATGTGTTCTATTGTTATCGAACAAATAGACCTGGTTCGGCAGTAACAAATTTTAATATAAATAAAATTATGAAAAGCGGATTGGCTGTTGCGAACGAATTAGTGACAAATAGCGAAAAATTCGATTTCAGAAAAAGCAATGAGTGGATAGTCGCAAAATGTTTAGATATAAACTATAATCACATTGTTAAAGACGCTAAAAACACTCCTGAAATACAAAAGGAATATGCAAATGAATTTTTAAAAATAGTAAATGATAATTACGTTAAAAAATATAATTATAAATATCCGAACTGGATATATGAGCAAATAGAAGATATAAAGAAAATAGCGGATTAATAAAAATGTTCAAAAGGTGGTAGTTTGCTTTATGATAACAAAAGATAAAATTAGGAATTTCAGTATAATTGCGCATATAGATCATGGCAAATCTACACTTGCCGATAGAATATTAGAATTAACCGACTCAGTATCCGCAAGAGAAATGGAAAATCAGTTGCTTGATAACATGGAACTCGAAAGAGAACGTGGGATAACTATAAAATCCCACGCAGTAAGCTTGTATTATAAAGCTGATGACGGCGAAGAATATCTTTTTAATTTAATAGATACTCCCGGTCATGTCGATTTCAATTACGAAGTTTCAAGGTCATTGGCGGCTTGCGAAGGAGCAATTTTAGTTGTAGATGCATCGCAAGGAGTAGAAGCGCAAACCCTTGCAAATACTTATTTAGCACTTGATGCGGGACTTGAAATAATACCGGTAATAAACAAAGTCGATTTACCTAGCGCAGACCCGGATAGAGTCAGCAAAGAAATTGAAGATATTATCGGAATTCCTTGCGACGATGTTCCGAAGGTTTCGGCCAAAACAGGTAAAAATATAAAAGATGTTTTAGAAAGTGTTGTCAAAAATGTTCCGGCTCCTGTTGGGGATTCATCTAAACCCTTAAAAGCTTTGATTTTCGATTCATATTATGATTCATATAAGGGCGTAGTGGTTTACGTCAGAATAGTTGACGGGGTTGTAAAAACGGGCGATAAAATTAAATTTATGGCCGGAAAAGAATCGTTTGTCGTAACGGAATGCGGTATGTCTAAGGCAACAAATCTTGAGCCGACAGGAGTTTTAAGTGCAGGAGAAGTTGGATATATAGCGGCTTCAATAAAAAGCGTAAGTTCAGCAAAAGTCGGCGATACAATAACGCTAGAACAAAAACCTGCGGATTCGCCACTTCCGGGATACAGAGAAGTCAACCCGATGGTGTTCTGCGGAATTTATCCGCTTGATGGTTCTAAATACGGAGACTTAAAAGACGCACTCGAAAAATTAAAATTAAGCGACGCATCACTTTCTTACGAACTCGAAACGTCAACAGCGTTAGGCTTTGGTTTCAGATGCGGATTTTTAGGTTTACTTCATATGGAGATAATCCAAGAAAGACTGGAAAGAGAATATAACTTAGATATTATAACAACAGCGCTGAGTGTTGTTTATAAAATTTTCCTAACGGACGGAAGCACTATACTTATAGATAATCCAACGAATTACCCGTCAGTTTCGAATATACTTTATTCCGAAGAGCCAATAGCAAATGCGCATATATACGCCCCGTCGAGTTATATCGGAGCGATAATGGAACTTTGCCAAGACAGACGAGGAACATATGTCGGTATGAACTATATAGATACCGAACGAGTGGATATTCATTATAAATTACCGCTCAATGAAATAGTTTATGATTTTTTTGATGTTTTAAAGTCAAGAACTAAAGGTTATGCTTCGTTCGACTATGAAATTTGCGGATATGAGAAATCTGATTTAGTTAAACTTGACGTTATGTTGAATGGCGACGTTGTAGATGCACTTTCGTTTATAATTCACAGAGATAAAGCATATCAACGAGCGAGAAAAATGGTAGAAAAGTTAAAAGAAAAAATTCCGAAACATCTTTTTGAAATACCAATTCAAGCTGCAATAGGCGGAAAAATTATAGCAAGAGAAACCGTCAAAGCAATGAGAAAAGACGTTCTTTCAAAATGCTATGGCGGAGATATAACACGTAAGAAAAAGCTTTTAGAAAAACAAAAAGAAGGCAAAAAGCGTATGCGCCAACTTGGAAGCGTAGAAATACCGCAAGACGCATTTATGTCGGTTTTAAAACTCGAAGAAGAATAATTTTTTATAAAAAGAGGGACTATGTTGAGTAAAAATAATTTAGGGATATATATTCATATACCATTTTGCAAATCAAAATGTCCTTATTGCGATTTTTACTCAATAACCTCTAAAAATTGCGAAAATAAATACATCGAAGCTGTTTGTAGAGAACTTTTGCGTTGGAGTAAAAAAGCTAAAAATAGAATAGTCGATACAGTTTATTTTGGCGGAGGAACCCCGAGTTTTTTGAGTACAAAAAGTATAGAAAAAATTCTAAATTGCATAAAAAAAAACTATAATTTTGCTCCAACAGAAGTGACTTTGGAGGTAAACCCTGCGGATTATATAAAGGAAGATTTCGATAATCTTTACAAAATCGGAGTAAATAGAATATCAATCGGTGCACAATCGCTTGATGACGACGAACTTGAAATTTTAGGTCGTAGACATAACTCGGAAAATATATATGAAACGTATAAAAACGCCAAACTAAGCGGATTTGAAAACATTTCTCTGGATTTAATTTTAGCTTTTCCGACTCAAACGGAAAAAAGCGTGGAAAAATTTATAAATTTTTGTAAAAACGAAAACATTAAACATATTTCAGCGTATTTGTTGAAAATAGAAAAAGGTACAGCATTTTATGAAAATAAAAACGATTTAAAATTTTTAGATGAAGACGCTAGTGCGGATATGTACTTATATTTTTGCGACGAAATGAAAAAATTGGGCTATAGTCACTATGAAGTATCAAATTTTTCAAAAAAGGGTTTCGAAAGTAAACATAATTTAAAATATTGGAATTTAGACGAATATATCGGAATAGGCCCGTCGGCGCATTCGTTTTTTGACGGAAAAAGATTTTATTACGATAGCAATATTGACAGTTTCATTAGCAATGTAAACAACGAGGTTTTGAGCGAAAATTTTGATATAGAAACTGAGTATTTTATGCTTCAAATGAGGCTAAATAGCGGGATAAATAGGGAAGATTACAGAAAAAAGTTAGGTAAAAATATGCCGGAAAGATTTTTTGCGGTAGCGAAAAAGTATTCAAAAATAGGGCTGTGCGAAATAAAAAATGGCGAAAATATAAATTTTACGGATAAAGGTTTTTTAGTTTCAAATTATATTATTTCTGAAATTTTGCAAATTTAAAGAAAATTTTATTTTATTTTTCAAAAAACGCTTGACATACCCAAATAAGCATGATATAATACAAAATATAAGAGCTGATAAACAGCGCTTGTGGTTGTGAAGATGGCGGCATAGCTCAGTTGGCTAGAGCATTCGGTTCATACCCGAAGTGTCGATG
>CAMJYS010000027.1 GCA_946410005.1 uncultured Clostridia bacterium
TATTTTTTTCGCATATACAAACTATTCCTTGCGGAGCATCTGTATCGGAAATTATATTCATTAAACTTTCGCTGACCATAAAACTTTTTTGAGACTTCGAAATAATCTTTTCTAAAATGTTTTTAGATTTTTCGAAACATTTTTTCGTATAAAAAGTTTCTTTCAAAACCACAGAATTATTTAAAGCATCCTCGCAAAGACGAATTCCTTCTATCAAAAAACAATTTTCTTGATTTCTGAATTTAGAAGACGTCATAACCTTTTTTGCGTACTTTATATGTACATTTTCTTTGCTTGATATCAAGTTATCCATCGTTTTCCTCTTTAAACTCGTTTTCTAAAATTGAATATATAGCAACATCGCACCATTTATTTGAATTTGTTTTTTCGCTATTCCTTAATATACCTTCTTTTTTCATTCCGCACTTAGCCATTACTTTTCCGGAAGCCGGATTGTTTATATCATGTTTTGCTTGAATGCGATGAAAACCTACTTTTTGAAACAAATATTCTAAAACGCTGTTCAAAGCTTCTGTCATAATACCCTTATTCCAAAATTTTTTCGATAAAACATATCCAATTTCGCAGCAATCAGTTTTTTCAATCAAGTCCCCTACGTCTATTCCGCCTATTACTTCGCCACTATCTTTTAATGTTATACACCATCTATAAACTTTTCTATCGTTATATTCATTCACCCATTTTGCAACAATTTCTTTCGTTTCGTCTATTGTTTCGTGAGCTTTCCAGCCAAGATATTTAACGTTTTCAGGGTTTTTAGCCCAGTTTTCGAACACTTCTTTACTATCTTCTTTTTTAAATTTTCTAAGTAAAAGACGAGAAGTTGTAATATTATTTGTACCAATATGGTTAAGCATTTAAATACCTCCAATTAATAAAAAATTTACGCCCGAAAATACAAATATCACGGACGTAATAAGTATAAAATTAAATTACTTAACTTTGCTGACGAGATTTGAAAAACTTTCTGGATCAGCAATTGCTATTTCGGAAAGCATTTTTCTATTTAAAATTATTCCTGATTTTTTCAAACCATTCATAAATTTAGAATATGTTGTTCCGTTTGAACGGCATGCCGCCGAAATACGAGTAATCCAAAGTTTTCTGAAATCTCTCTTCTTTTGACGTCTGCCGATATAAGCATAGTTTCCTGATTTCATTACGGCTTGTTTAGCCATTTTAAAATGTTTACTCTTTGCTCCCCAATACCCTTTTGCTAATTTAAGTACTTTTTTTCTTCTATTTCTTGTTGTAACTGCGCATTTTATACGTGCCATTTAAATTTACCTCCATTATATTTCTTAATTAAAATTTGTACGGAATTAAGCTTTCGATTTGCATAGCGTTTGTTTTATCAACCACTGCAATACTTCTCAAATTTCTTTTTCTCTTTCTTGTTTTTTTGTTGAGTATGTGGCTCTTGTTTGCATGAGCTCTCAAAATTTTTCCTGAACCTGTTACTTTAAAGCGCTTTTTTGCGCCACTATGTGTTTTTATTTTGTACATAAATCTTCGGGAAACTCAGTTTGAATTCAAACCGGATTTATCCCTTTCACTACCTTTCTAAAAAATTTAAATTGAATCAATTTTTGTTTTAAATTGATTTAGGATTTTCTGCCAGAATTGTCTGTTTTATGCTTTTTCTGACTTGTTTTTTGCAGCCTTCGGAGCTAAAAACATTAGCATACTTCTTCCATCTAATTTAGCCGGTCTTTCTACGCTTGCAAATTCTGAACAAGCTTCTGCAAATTTGGACATAATATCATATCCTATTTCAGGATGACCCGCTTCTCTTCCTCTGAATCTTATTGAAACTTTTATTTTATCGCCACTTTTTGCGAATCTTTCAACATGACCAACCTTAGTTTCGAAATCATGCTTATCAATATTCAAAGAAAGTCTAACTTCTTTTACGTCAAAAGTACGTTGATTCTTCCTAGATTCTTTTTCTCTCTTGGACACTTCAAATTTATACTTTCCATAGTCCATAATTTTACAAACCGGCGGAACAGCTTTTGCAGCTATTTTAACTAAATCCAAACCCGCTTGCTCAGCCATTGACTTTGCTTTTGAATTTGAAACCAATCCTATCTGAGAACCATCAGCACCGACAAGTCTTATCTCTGCATCTCTGATTTCGTCATTGATTTGAAGTTCTTTATTGCTAATATTCAAGCACCTCCACGAAATTTTAAAAAGCAATAGCTTTTTAAACAAAAAATTGTACGAGCAAAAATTTGCTCATACAATAAATATCCATTATAACTTACAGTCATAAAATTTATTGACCCTAACGATAAACTCATTAAAGGTGAAAGCAAATCAGCTCTACTTCATTTTCATAAACAATTTTATAACATATAGTTTTTTTTGTCAAGCGTTTTTACGATACTTTTTTGAATTTGAATTTTTGAGCATCGGTTCCATTGAATGACCAACATTGAATATTGGTACCAGCTTCTTTTTTAGCTTTCGATACATCTACACATTTTTGATTACATTTTGATATAATAGACCATCCGTCATTTTGCTTTTTAAAAACAAACCATTTTTGCGAATCCGTTCCATTTTTTGAATGTTCGTCTACATTTGTTCCGTCGTCTTTTTTGGCTCCGGATACATTCAAAAGCTTGTCAGTTTCTAACGACTTAATCTCATAGTATCCATCTTTGATATATGTAACTTTAAAAAGTTGATTTCCGTTAATCTTTTTGTCAATCAATTTTACATTTAAACTCGAGCGATTTATATTTTTTAGGTCTACACCCAAAACCTTATTACTATCAAGCAAACTTTCGATTGTATAAATACCATCTTTAACAGTATATTTTTCTTTTATTTCTTCAAAACACTCGGTTTTCTTTGCGTGGTCCCACCAAAGATTAAACAACGGAGCTTTTTGATCTTTCCACGGCTTATGCACGAAATGAATGACAGTTGGATCGTTAGCCGCGTTTACCATTTCTTCTTTAGAATATGCGGTTTTGGGATTTAAACTACATATGTATTTTTCTGCCGTTTTTTTTGTAGCATGCCTATTAAATATACAATATTTCGGATCAAGCTTACACACTTTGTCTTTACATACTATGTTTATAACCGTTTGATCATGTTGCTTTAATTTATCGTTATTTTCTTCAATGAAATCACTGAATTTTTTGACCATATCATCTTTTCTTAATTCTTTTAAATTTACAACCATAACGCCTGCGCATATATAATTTGGCGTTTCAACTCCAAAATCTTCTCCAAACCTCCAAGCGTTATCCAAAAAGCCCTTAAAATAATAGTTTTTCATATCAACATTAAACATTTCATTCAAATCTTTAAAAATCAGTGTATCTCCGTCCATCCAAATTATTTTATCTACATTAGGAAGTAAGTCCGGTAAAGAGAGTCTATAATATGTTGGGGTAGTAACATGGCCTTGTTTAACATTCTTGTATTTATTTTCCATATCTATAAAATTAATAACACAATTTGAGTACTTGGCACTTAGTGACTGCAACGTTTTTTTACTTTTTTCACTAAAATCGCCAGGATGCATTATGTAGTAAACATACTTAGAATCTTTATTTTTGTTTTCTAACATCGATGTCATTGAAACTAACGTTGGATATAAATAATTTTCGTCTAATGCCATAGCAATACTGATGGCATCCGAGTATTCATCAGTTTTTGAATCTTTATCCGAGTCTAGATTAATTAGCGATTCTTTGCCTGAACTACCAAAATTTGTTGTATCAGTTACAGCCTTAGATATATCACAAAAAATATTAACCAAACATAAAACCATTAAAATAAGTCTTAATCTCGCTAATTTTCTCATAACTAACACTCCTCTTTTTTTATTTAAAAATTACTTCCAAAAGCCACAATTTGATCGTAAAAATCAGATTTCTTTGCATATTCCCACCATACTTCCGCAAATGGTACTTCAAGATTTTTCCATGGCTTTCTAACGCAATGAACAATAGTCGGATTATTAAACGCGTTCTTCATTTCTTCTTTGGAATATTTTTTACTCGAAGGTACATACTTTTCTGGATATTCCATTGCCTCTTCTTCGTTATTAAAATCATTAAATATACCAAATTTTGCTGGCAAAACACCAATTCTATCTATATACATTGCGTTTATTACAGTCTGATCATGCGCTGAAATTTTATCATTATTTTCATTAATAAACTTATTGCATTCTTCAACAGCATTACAATTTCTAAGCTCTTTTAAATTAATGAGCATTACACCAGCGCATATGTAATTATCTGTCTTTAAACTCAATTTATCCATTTCAGGAAGATGCCATTTATAGTCTAAAAATCCTTTATAACAATATTCTTTCATATCCAAATTAAACATTTCACTTAAGTCTTTAAAAATTAAAGTGTCGCCGTCCATCCAAATTATTTTATCTAAATCCGGTAACAAATCTGGTAAAGAAAGTCTATAATAAGTAGGGGTTGTTATATGACCTTTATCATAAGCATTTTTATACTTATCCGACATATCTATAAGATTTATATTACAGCCACTATACTTATTCTCTAACGATTTTAATTTAACTTTACTTTCATCGCTAAATTCACCGGGATGCATTATATAAAATTTATAATATGAATTTCTGTTTTTATTTTCCATCATCGACTTTATAGACACTATTGTCGGATACAAATATCCATCATCAAGCGCCATTGCTATTGGAACGTGACTTTTCTTTAAAAATTTAAATGCAAAAAGCGAAAAAGCTAAAACCAAAATCGACAATCCAGCCAGAATTATTTTTTTATCCTTAAACTTAGAAACAATAGAATTTGCCATTAAAATTAACCAACTTTCACAAACCTAAATTTTTGAGCATTCGTACCATTCGGTTCCCAACACCTTATATTTGAACCGTTCTTAGGATTACCGTTTTCTATATCAGCACAAAGATGATTACACTTTGAAACTAAATAAAAATATTCTTCGCCGTTTACCTTATCTGCCGATATAAAATACCATTTTTGTGCGTTTGTATTATTACCACTATATTGCCAAATATTCGTTCCCATAGAACTATTCGCAAAAGCCACATCCAATTTTTTGCCGGAACACTTAGGGGTAATTGTATACTCGCCATCTGAGTTACAACTTACTTCAAACTTTTGAGAATCCGATGAATTTTTATCATTAATCTCTATATTAGCTCCGTCGTCTTGATTTCCGCCAGCTACACTCAAAACTTTATTTTTAGACAAAGCGCTTTCTATAACATACGTTCCGTTTGGAACATCTTGTTTTTCATATAATGAACGTTTTGGGAATAATTTATTCATTATCACGCGAGCAAGCGCAAACTCTTGATTTGTGTACGACAACGCTCCTGTATTTATACAAAAAAGTGGAACGTTGAAATTAGCATTGCCAACACCTTTTAAATCCACATAACTTCCAGATACCGAATTTCTCTTTCTGTACCATTTATTAAGCGCATAAAAACTATAAAAAGATTGATGTTGCATATCATAATAACTTCTTTTCTTTTCTTTCAACATGATATTTGCATACTTATATCTTTTTTCTACTATATCATGTATCTCTTTTAAATCGCTTAAATTTTCTCCGAGTGCGTTATGATGTGAATAGACCAAATCAATTGGCAACAATATTCTTCTATTTCTTAAAACATCGCCTAAAAATGAATACGTAGTTAATTTATGATACAAAAACATATCTCCGGAATGAGAAAATTCCGTTCCAATTCTTTTGCTCATCTTATTTCTTAATGCTCTTATACCGGCAAGACGGTTGTACCCCACTTTACTATTATGAATGATGTACGGAACCACTCTTTTATTTTTCACATAGAAAAAGTCAGACTTTTTTAAAGTCTTTCCAACAAAATAGTCATCGTTAAAATAGATAAAATTCTCAGAGACTCCAAATCTTCTAAGATTATGTAAATTAAACTCAAACGTAATTGAATTTGCACTATCAAACCCAAGAAAATCTTTGTCCTTGATATAAACTACCTTATCTTTTATTTCGTTCGGCTCTTTAAAATATCTAACTTTTTCATTTGGCATTAAAATATGTATTTTTCTAATCCACGGTATATTCTTTAAAATAGATCTGCAAGCATATCTTAGCTCGCAATTATCTTCGTCTTTTTTTACTTGTGGTATTCCTTCTCGTTTTAAGTTAGGATCTGTTAAATCGATATATTTTATAACAACATCAATCGGCTCTTTCGACAAAATTTCCGCATCACTTTTTTGGCCGTTAACAACACATGGCATAACCAATATGTTTAAAATTATTACAAATAGGTAACGCACTAAAACCGTCCACTTGCTAAATTTTATTTTTTCCAATTTTCAAACATCTCCTAAATCAAAATTTTATAGTTTAAATTATGGGATATTTAGTTTTTATCTCTTCGAAATAATCTGTTTTCTTTGCATATTCCCACCACACTTTCGCAAATGGTACCTCAAGGTCTTTCCAAGGTTTATATACACAATGTAGAACTACCACATTATTAAAACCATATTCCATATCCTCTTTGCTGTAAGTGTCTTTTGCTATTAGACATTCGGTGTAATTTTTCGCCTCTTTTGCTGTACTATAATAGTTTATAAACCCAAAAACTGTCGGTAATTTTTTTATTTTTTTATAGCACAAAATATTTATTACTGTTTGGTCGTGCTGTACGAGTTTATCGTTATTCTTTTCAATAAAATCATTGAATTTTCTAACCATATCGTCTTTTCTTAATTCTTCTAAATTTACAACCATAACTCCGTCGCAAATATAATGGTCGTTATCATATATACCGAATTTTTCCGGTAATCTAGGACTATTATCTAAGAAACCTCTATAATAAAGTCCTGTCATATCTAAATTGTACATTGATCTTAAATCTTTAAATACCAACGTGTCGCCATCTAGCCATAACACTTTATCTTTATCCGGCAAAAGATCCGACAAAGAAAGTCTATAATACGCCGGCGTTGTTATATGGCCTATATCATAAGCGTTCTTATACTTGTCCGTCATATCTATAAGATTTATCGAACATCCGCTATATTTTCTTTCTAATGTTTTTAATTTATGTTTGCTGTCTTCACTAAATTCAGAAGGATGCATTATATAAAATTCATAATATGAATTTTTGCTTTTATTTTCCATCATTGAGGTTATAGATACTATTGTTGGATACAAATATCCGTCGTCAAGCGCCATCGCTATCGGAATATTCACCTTTTCTTTATTCTCATTATAATGATGTCTCAAAATAAAAAAGCCTAAAATTCCCAATAAAAATACCATCAAAAAAGCCAAAAATCTTTTCTTAGCCTTTTTGCTTTTATACGTGGTTTCCAAAGTAAACTCTCCTTCGTTTATAAATTTAACAAGCCGAATATCCATTTTTGTATATAATACCAAAATAATAGATTTTATGTCAATATAATTTTGTGTAATATATTATACGCACAGATATTCCGACGTTTTTCGCAAATCATAAGATAATAAAATCTCTCCAACTAATTATTTGCATAGTCGGAGAGAATAAACTCTTGATTTTAAAAATTATGCAACTGAATTACACTTACGAATTATAGCAGCTTTTTTTCTCGCAGCCGTATTCTTGTGTATAATACCTTTTGATACAGCCATATCAAGTTTTTTTAATGCGATTTTCACTGCCTCTCCGCTTATTCCGGCTTTCTCTGAAAGAGCGGCTTTTACAGCCGTTCTAAGCATTGATTTATATGCTTTATTTCTTGAAGCTTTTGTAAGAGTTACTTTTACTCTCTTCTTAGCTGATTTAATATTTGGCATTTTCTGTAAACCCCTTTCTGTAAACTTATCTTTCTTTACCTAAGAATATTAGCGCCAATGCACCTGTTCCAAGATGCGAACTTATTGTAGCACCAATTGGAACTGTAACTGTATTCTTTATACTAAATTCATTAAATAATCTTTCGGACAATTTTTCGGCTTCTTCTTCGCAGCCCGTATGACATATATATATTGTTTGAGATTCTAAATTTTCACCAAACTCGACTAATTTAGAAACTATAACATCAATTGCTTTTTGTCTACCTCTTGACTTTCCAAAAAGAATCAATTTTCCGTTACTATCCATTTTTATGATAGGCTTAATATTCATCATACTTCCGACAACGGCAGCGGTTTTACCTATTCTACCGCCTCTCTGCAGGTGATAGAGGTCATCAACAACCACCCAATGACAAATTTTCATTTTAATGTCATTTGCAAAATCTTCAACTTCTTCTATACTATATCCTGATAATTTTTTCTTGATAAGCATATCTATAAGTATAGTTTCGCCACATGCTGCCGAAAGAGAATCGACAACTATTATTTTTCTGTCTGTATATTTCTGCATCAAGCTTTTTGCAGCAATACAAGCAGAATTATAAGTTCCGCTCAAACCGGATGAAAAACACACATAGAGTATATCTTTTCCGTCTTGAAGATATTTTTCAAAATAATCTTCGAACTCTCCCGGATTTATTTGTGAAGTAGATGTTGAAACTCTATTTTTGATTTTCTTATAAAAATCATCTAGATTTATTTCGTTATCATTATAATTTTTGCCGTCTATTGTTATTTTCATGGGCAAAACTTCTACACAAAATTTTTTAACAATTTCTAAAGGCAAATCCGCTGTTGAATCTGCAAGTATTATATAATCATTCATATCGCTTCAGCTTTTAGCTAACTCATCACCTTTTTTGAAAAATTGTTTAAAAAGACATATAAAACTAAATATAAATATACAGATAAAATTATCTCTTTGAGAATTGAGGAGCTTTTCTTGCTTTTTTAAGACCGTATTTTTTACGTTCTTTCATTCTCGGGTCACGTGTTAAGAAACCTGCTTTTTTAAGGCTTAATTTGTACTTTTCGGAATCAAATTCAAGAAGCGCTCTTGAAATCCCGTGTCTTATTGCTCCTGCTTGACCCGCTACACCACCACCATTTACATTACAGATTATATCGAATTTACCTTCGTTTTCTGTAAGTACCAATGGCTGACGAACTATGACTTTTAATGTTTCGAGGCCAAAATAATCGTCGATTTCTCTGCCGTTAACAATTATTTTTCCTTTACCTTTATAAAGTC
>CAMJYS010000028.1 GCA_946410005.1 uncultured Clostridia bacterium
AGATTGATACGTGTGACTGGAGTTCAGACGTGTGCTCTTCCGATCTCAGCGTTTAATCGACGATTTAGAGCTTGTAGATTACCCTGAAAGAGTAAAATCTCAGCAAATAAACTGGATTGGACGTTCAGAAGGCGCAGAAATTAATTTTAAAACTACTATCGATAAAAAAATAAGAGTTTATACTACACGCCCCGATACAATTTTCGGCGTTACATATGTTGTAATTTCTCCTGAACATCAATTTATCATTGAGAATAAAGATAAAATTTTAAATATTGGTGAAGTCGAAGAATATAAAATAGCTGCTAATAAAAAATCCGACTTTCAAAGAACAGAATTAAATAAAGATAAAACAGGTATAGAATTAAAAGGAATTAAGGCGATTAATCCTCTAAACGGTAAAGAGATTCCTATTTTTGTATCGGACTATGTTTTGATGAGCTACGGAACAGGTGCAATTATGGCAGTTCCGGCGCACGACGATAGAGATAAAGATTTTGCCGAAAAATATAATTTGCCGAAAATAAATGTAATTGAAGAACAAAACGGAAAAAATATCGTTGTTAATTCCGAGTTTTTAAATGGAATGGATTCAAAAACTGCAAAAAAAGAAGTGATTAAATGGTTAGAAAATAATGGCATAGGCGAGAAAAAAGTAAATTATAAATTGAGGGATTGGGTATTTTCTCGTCAACGTTATTGGGGCGAACCTATTCCGATTGTTCATTGTGATGATTGCGGATTTGTTCCGATTGATGAATCAGAACTTCCACTGACTTTACCAGAAGTTGATGATTTTAGGTGTTTGGAAGGCGGAGAATCTCCGCTCGAAAATATTGAAAGCTGGGTTAATACAACATGCCCAAAATGTGGGAAAAAAGCCAAAAGAGAAACAGATACAATGCCACAATGGGCTGGGTCTTCTTGGTATTTTTTGAGGTATATTGACCCCAAAAACGATGAATTTTTAGCGAATAAAGAAAATATAGATTATTGGATGCCGATTGATTGGTATAACGGTGGAATGGAGCACACAACACTTCATTTGCTTTACAGTAGATTTTGGTACAAATTTTTGTACGATATAGGAATAGTTTCAAACCCGGAACCTTATAAAAAGAGAACGAGTCATGGAATGATTCTCGGAGAAAATAACGAAAAAATGAGTAAATCTCGTGGAAACGTTGTTAATCCTGATGATATAGTTAATGAATACGGTGCTGATACAATGCGTCTTTACGAAATGTTTATCGGTGATTTTGAAAAAGCTGCTCCGTGGAACACAAAAGGCATAAAGGGTTGCAAGCGATTTGTAGAAAGAGTTTGGACTTTGCAATCAATATTAAAAGAAGAAGTTTCGCACGAAAATAAAAAATTAGAAACGCTTTTCCATAAAACCATAAAAAAAGTTAGCGAAGATATAGAAAGCATGAAGTTCAACACAGCAATTGCTTCGCTTATGAGTTTGCTAAATGAAATTTACGACGTAAATGAAATTTCAAAGGAACAGTTGAAAACTTTTATTTTGCTTTTAAGTCCATTTGCCCCACATATTGCTGAAGAATTGTGGGAAAATTGTACACTTGGCGAGGGACTTGCTTCGCTTTACGCATGGCCTGAATATGATAAAAATAAATGCGTAGATAGTGAAATAGAAATGGTTTTACAGGTTAACGGTAAGCTAAGAGCAAGAATTAACACTCCGACAGGACTTTCGAAAGAAGAAATTTTTGAGTTAGCAAAAGAAAGCGAAGCTTTTCAGCGTGCAATAGCCGATAAAACTGTAATAAAAACTATTTACGTACAAGATAGACTTTTAAATGTAGTTGCTAAATAAAAAATTAATTAATAAAGGGGCTTAAACTTTCAAATGGGTCAAAATAATGTGAATATCGGCGAAATGATAGATACTCTCGTAAATAACGCTAAAACAGCTCTTGAAGAGTTTAAGAAGTTTAATCAAGAAGAAGTAGATAAAATAGCAAAGGCGATGGCTCTGTCAGCGATGGAGCATCGTCTTTCGCTTGCAAAATTAGCCGTAGAAGAAACCGGTAGAGGAATAGTAGAAGATAAGGTAATAAAAAATATGTTTGCTTCAGAATATATTTGGAATTCAATTGCAAGAGAAAGAACTGTTGGAAAAATATCAGAAAATTCACAAGAAGGATTTTTTGAAATTGCTGACCCGCTTGGAGTTATAGCAGGAGTTACGCCTGTAACAAATCCTACATCTACTACGATTTTTAAAGCTATAATTTGCGCTAAAACGAGGAATGCTATAATTTTCGGATTCCATCCGAGAGCGCAAAAGTGTTCAGTAGAAACGGCTAAAATTTTAAAAGAAGCGGCAATTAAAGCAGGAGCACCAGAAAATTTTATACAATGGATAGAATATCCGTCGATAGAAGCAACATCAAAGCTTATGAATCATAGCGGAGTTGATGTTGTTTTGGCTACAGGCGGCTCAGCAATGGTCAAATCGGCTTATTCAACAGGAAAACCGGCATTAGGAGTAGGACCTGGAAATGTGCCTTGTTATATCGAAAAAACTGCGAATTTAAAACGTGCTTGCGAAGATATTATTTTATCCAAAACTTTCGATAATGGTATGATATGTGCTTCGGAGCAATCTGTCGTAGTAGACAAAGAAATATCTTCAGATTTTGAAAAAATAATGCTAGAAAATAACTGCTATTTTTTAAATGATGAAGAAACATCGAAATTAGAAAAGTATATGATTACAGAAAACGGAACGCTTAATGGAATCGTTGCAGGGAAAAGTGCATTTGAAATTGCAAAAAATTCTGAAATAAGCGTTCCCGAGAATATTAAAATTTTGATTGTAAAATTAGATGGTGTAGGAATAAAATTTCCACTTTCTGCCGAAAAATTATCTCCCGTTTTGTCTTATTATAAAGTCAAAAATTCGAGCGAGGGTTTTGATGTATGCAAAAAAGTTTTGAAATTTAACGGCGAAGGACATACAGCGGTAATTCATAGCGAAAATTCAGAACTTATCGAAAAATTCGGGATTGAAATGGACGCTTGTAGAATAATCGTTAATAGTCCGTCATCGCAGGGTGCAATAGGTGGAATTTATAATTCAAACACTCCATCTTTGACGCTTGGTTGTGGTTCAAAAGGCAAAAATTCCGTAAGCTCAAATATTTCTGTAAAAAATCTTGTTAATATCAAAAAAGTTTTTAAACGCAGAGAAAACTTGCAATCGGCTCATAAGCTTTTATAAATATGAAATATATCTTGAAAATTATTAATTGTTTTATAAAATCCCCGAGCAGCAAATAAAGCTTCGGGGATAAATTTTTTTTAAATCATTTTCATAATAGAGTTTGCCAAGAAACATAATATTATTCCTGTTATAGTGGGAACTAAAAACGCTAAAACCGTCCATTTTAGACTTTTAGTCTCTTTTTTTATGGTCCAGCAAGTTGTTCCGCACGGAAAATGCATTAGCGAAAATAACATCGTGCATATAGCGGTTCTGTACGTCCAACCATGTGCTATCAATAAAGATCGTAGCGCCATATGATTTTCTAGTTCTAGTATACTTCCTGTACACAGATAACTCATTATTATAATCGGAAATACAATTTCGTTTGCAGGGAATCCAAGTATAAACGCCATAAGTATTACGCCGTCTAGTCCGATTAACTGTGCAAATGGATTTAAGAAATTAGAGCAGTACGAAAATATGCTTATATCATTTATTTTTATGTTTGCTGTAAGCCATATTATAAGTCCTGCAGGAGCTGCAACGGCAATTGCTCTACCTAAAACAAAAATTGTTCTATCGAGTACTGAACGCACTAAAATTTTGCCGATTTGCGGTTTTCTGTAAGGTGGAAGTTCTAATATAAACGACGATTGAACGCCTTTTAATATCGTTTTTGATAAAATTTTCGAGACGACGAAAGTTATTACTATTCCTAAAATTATTATCGAAGTTAGTATTAGTGTTTTAAAGAACGACTGAAATATACCGAATGCTTCCGATACAAAAAACATGGTGATTATAGAAATTAAGAGCGGAAATCTTCCGTTGCAAGGCACAAAATTGTTTGTAATAAGTGCGATGAGTTGTTCTCTTGGAGAATCAATTATTCTGCAGCCTATAACTCCACAAGCATTGCAACCAAACCCCATACACATTGTAAGTGCTTGCTTTCCGTGAGCTCCTGATTTTTTGAATACATTGTCAAGATTAAACGCAACTCTCGGTAAATATCCAACATCCTCTAAAACTGTAAAAAGCGGAAAAAATATTGCCATAGGTGGTAGCATTACAGAAACTACCCACGCAAGAGTTCTGTATACTCCCAAAACGATTATGCTGTATGGCCACTCCGGAGAATTTATGGATATGAAAAAATCAAGTAATCTATCTTGTAGCCAAAATAGTCCCGAAGCGATTATTTCCGACGGATAATTCGCACCGGTTATAGTAATCCAAAATATTCCCAGTAGAAGAAGTATCATAATAGGAACGCCGGTAATTTTAGAAGTTAAAATGCTGTCAATTAATCTGTCGGAATTATTATATTTCCTATTTTGAGTTTTTACGCATAACTTATATATTTTTTCCGCTCTGTTGATAATCGATTCTACAACAATATCTTGAATATTTTTATTTTTGAATTTTTTCCGTTCTTTTTTTACTGTTTTCGGGATGTCGGATTTGTGTAGAAAATTATTTTTCAAGTTGTTTTCGGTTGACGATATTATTTTTTGATTATTTTCCAAAAGTTTTATGCTTAGCCATCTGTGGTTTATATTTAAGTTTTTCAATTTATCTAAATTGAGTTTTATTTTAGAAATAGACGATTCGAGGTCTTTTCCGTAATCAGTATTTATTTTATATAATTTAGTTTCATTAAAACAAACTTTTCTTACGCATTCCATTAGTTCTTTTAAGCCTTTTTTTGACCGAGCATTTGTTGCAATGACGGGTACACCGAGCTGTAAAGATAATTCGTCTAAATCTATGTAAATCTTTTTGCGATTAGCTTCGTCTATCAAATTTACGCAGACGATAACTTTTTCTGTAAGCTCTAAAATTTGTAGAGCAAGATTTAAATTTCTTTCTATACACGTTGCGTCAAGTACGACTATTACTGCGTCTGGTTTTCCGAAACATATAAAATCTCGTGCAATTTCTTCTTCTGCGGAATTTGATAATAGGGAATAAGTTCCCGGAATATCTACGAGATTAAAATTTGTGTTTTTGTAAGTATAATTTCCGGTAGCACAAGCAACTGTTTTGCCCGGCCAATTTCCTGTATGCTGACGAAGACCGGTAAGAGCGTTAAATACAGTGCTTTTTCCGACATTTGGATTTCCGGCAATAGCTACTGTTTTTTCGATTTTTTCATTAGTTTTAGATGAAATAGTGTTTTTCGTCATCCTTACTTTTAGATGTGGTATTTTTATCAAATTCATAAGTAAGGTTTGCCTCCAAAAATATTTTAGTTTATTTTTTTAACTATGATTTTCCCGGCATCTTCATCTCTAATAGCAATAATAGCACCACGTATTTCGTAAGATTTCAGTCCGCCGTAGGGACTTTTTTGAATAGTAGTTAAAGTGGTGCCGTTTATAATTCCGAGGTCAAAAACACGTCGTCGCTGCGGTTCTTTTAAACGTATAGATAAAACTTTTGATTTCTGATTTTTTTTAGATTTGCTAAGTGGCATTACGGTTATGCTCATAAAAATTTTACCTCTTGTGTTCGTTTATAAATAAACTATGCAAACAAAAATATTTTGTGATTAAATTCATCAAGATGCGTTTTGCTTTCGTAAATGGTAAAATATAGTTATAGGGGTGGAATAAATGGAGTTTTATAGTAATACTATGAATTTAAATTTTGCTGGCGATGTTGGATATTTAACTTTTAAGGAGTTTGAAAAGTATAAGTTTATAAAGCATGCTTTTTCTACTAAACTTGGCGGAGTTAGTAAAAACGAATTTTCGACAATGAATCTTAGTTTTACAAGAGGCGATAACGAAGAGGATGTCGTGAAAAACTATGAAATATTTTCAAGCGCTTTGAATTTTGATATAAATAAGATTTTCAGAACCTCTCAGGTTCACGGAACAAACATAAAAATGATAACGGAAAATGATATTTCGGAAAATTCGTGTTTGAAAACTAATGTTTTTGAGAAGACAGATGGATTGATAACTAATTTACAGGGTATAGTTTTGCAAACTTTTCATGCAGATTGTCCCGCAATATTTATGTTCGATAAAGTCAAAAAAGTTGTGGGTGTTGCTCATGCAGGTTGGAGGGGAACGGTCGCAAAAGTTTCAGAAAATTTGCTTTCAGCTTTTTTAGAAAACTATAATTCTGATAAAAACGATATAATTTGTGGGTTAGGTCCTGGAATAGGTAAATGCTGCTATGAAGTTTCGGAGGACATTTTGCCTTATTTTGAAAATTTAAATTTAGAAAATTATTTTAGTTATTCTCAAAAAAATGACGAGAAAGCTTTTGTAGATTTACTGGAAGTTAATAGGCAAGTATTAATAAATGCCGGGCTTAATAAAAACAATATTTTTAAATCTGATGTATGTACTATGTGTAATAAAGACTTGCTGTTTTCACATCGAGCAACATACGGAAAACGAGGAAATAACTCAGCGTTCATAAAATTGTTGTGAAATATGTATATTTGTGAATGTGAAAACGCATTTAATTTGTCTTAAAGAGAGAAAATGAAATTTTCTGTTGACACGCTGTGAAATTCGTGATACAATAATATTAAAGTTTGAAAACTCGAAAGAGTTTTTAAAACAAATAATAAAAAAATAGGAGGTCGTTCTTTGTGAAAAAGATTGACAAAAAGTTAGTAGCATTTATTTTAGGTGGCATGATAATAGGAAATAGTGCGATGGTTAGTGCTAAAGTTGATGTAAATGAAATTGCGCGTAATAAAGTTCAGATAATTGAAGATGCAGCTTATGAAAATTTGGATGAAAAATGTGATAGCATTCCAAACAATCACTCTTGGTTTCATATCTATAACGATATTGAACTAAAGAAGAGTCATAATAGTGTAGTAGCTGTTATTAAAGAATGTAAGGAGAATTTATTAAAGATAAAAAACAGTCCTGAATTCTTGAAAAATTGCGAAGAAACTATTGAAGATATAAAATTCAGACTTTCAGAAAAATTCTTTTTTGGAAGAAGCCAGATGTATAATGATGATAAATTACGTGCTTTGGCCCAAGAATTAAATAGGGTTATTTTAAGATGTATAGAGCTTGAAGAATTAGATGTAATTCTTCTTAAAGAAAATAATGAAGCAAACAAAAGAAAATTGGTAGAAACTCAGGATAAATATTTTAATGAAAAAAAAGAATCGCTTTCTAAAAAAGTACGTGGCATTATGAATGAAATCGATTCGTGTCTTGCGAGTTTTTCAAATCCAGAAAACTTCACTGGTGTCGTTAATAGTTTAATGAAAGAAGCAAATCAAATTTTAGAAACTTTGAAATCCGTAGAAATTAGTGATGATATTAGAACAGATGATATAGATGAATTTATGAAAAATACAGATGATAAGTTTGGCGAATTAAATTCAAAAATTGATGCTTGGTGCAAGAAAGCTTCTTCGGTTCGCGATAGTTTGATCGCCGCAGAAGAACAATTGAAATTACAATTATTGCTTGAGTCTAAAGAAGTTTTATTAGATGAAATTGAAGATCTAAAAAATGAAGTTAACAGTGGGTTTGTGTACACAGATGCTCTTAATGATAAAGAAAAAAGTACTGTTGATGGATTAAAAAGCAAATTATTAAATTCATTAGAGAAGATAGAAGGTCAAGTAAAAAATATCAATGATTTTAACGACAAGATTTTAGCTGAGAGCAGTTTAAATGTATTCAAAAATTTAAAGACAAAATATTTTAGCCAAAAAAATGATATCGAAAAGATTGCAAATGAAAGAAGAATAAGATCTGAGTATTTAAAAATAAAAATTGGAGATCTTTCTCAAAAATTGTCTTGGCTTAGAAGCGGAAAATTAAAATTGTCGCAAGTTGTCGGTGGATATAAAAATGTTATAAATGATCTTGACGGAATTCTTGCTGAACACAGAGACGCTTTAAATGGAAAAAAGGGAATAAAGAAACCTACTGTTGGAATTATTTTGTCTGGTGTTCCAGGCACAGGCAAGACCACTACTATTCAAGCTTGGGCTGCAGCTAACAATTTAGAAATAATTTCTTTAAATCCTAACACATCTTCGGATGTAGTTGAACAGGTACAAAAAGCTATTGCTAACGCTAAGAGCAATACCACAGGCGGTAATTCAAAAGTTACAGTTATACTTATTGATGAAATAGATGCGTTTTTGCCGAAAAGGGATGGCTTGAAATTTAACGCCTCTGTTACAAAGGATACACTTGCAGTAATGGGTGAAGTGAATAAATTAGTTGAAGGTGAAAGTGGATGCCCAGGAGTTATATTGGCTGGAACTACAAACCAATTCGAAAATATAGATCCAGCTGCTGTTCGTCCAGGAAGAATGGGTGTACACCGCAATGTTACATTACCTACAACTGAGGAGATAGCTGATATCTCAAAAGCATATTTGGATGGATATAGATTTGAAAATCACATGAGTGTAGATGAATTTGTAAATAAATTTTCTGCTGACTTTTATGGCGAAACAGGTGCTGTTATTCACGAAATGTTAAGAAATGCAGTTGACAATAACGCAAAAAGAAATAACATTAGCATAGATAATTTAGGTGATGTTGTTTTAAAGGTTAGTGATGTAATGAATGCTATAAAAGTATATAGGGACAATAAAATTAAATAGGAATTAATTTTTCAACGCCTAGAACAAGTTTTTGTTCTAGGCGTTTGATTTTTAGCGAAAGATTAGGTAATATTATATTAAGTATAAATTTAATAAATAAGGCGGTGTGGGGTAGTTAAAAACTACTAATAAAATGATAAATATAGG
>CAMJYS010000029.1 GCA_946410005.1 uncultured Clostridia bacterium
GTGCAAGGTCTTTTCGAGGGACAAAAGATGCAGATTTGGTTAATTTTGAAAAAGATTCGGCAAAAATAAAAGGAGATTTCTTTTTTGAGAACCGTAATCAAGAAATAGCAGTATTTTTTGATAAATCTAAACGTAAAATTTTTTTAAATAACGTTGCAAAACCGTATCCGACCGGAATAATAGGTAAATTTCGAGTTGTGTTGTTTTCTCCGATTCAATTGTCGATTATAAGAGGCGGTCCGGATTTCAGAAGACGTTTTATTGATTCCGCAATATGTAAAATATATCCCGGCTTTATGAAAACAATAGTTAAATACAATCAAACTTTACGTCAAAGAAATGCTTATTTAAAAACGCTTAATGTTAGTAAATCATCTGAGCATCTACTTGATATTTGGGATGAAAAGCTTTCTGATATAGGTGCCGAATTAGTGAAAAAACGATTAGATTATTTAGTTTTACTAAAAGAAGAATTATTTAAAATATACAGCGAAATTTCTAACAAAAGCGAGTTTATGGAAGCCGAATATGTTTCGAGTTTTTTTAAAAATTTGAAAGTCGAATCTTCTTTCGAGGAAATAAAAAATGAAATGAAAGCAAAATTAGAAAAATTCAGAAAATCAGATATAAAAACCGGATTTACAGCTTTTGGTCCGCATAAAGATGAATTGGAAATTTCGATAGATAGAAAAAACGCAAAAAAATTCGCCTCACAAGGTCAGCAACGCTCATTGGCTGTTTGTCTAAAGCTTGCCGAAGCAGCCGTTATGGAAAATATTTTTAATGAGCCTCCCGTAATAATTTTAGATGATGTTATGAGCGAGCTCGATGATAACAGAAAAAATTACATGATGGAAAAAATTACAAATAAACAAGTTTTTATAACCGATTGCGATAAATTTATTTCCGAAAAATTAAAAACAGGAACAATTTTCAAAGTGGAAAACGGAGAAATAAAAAGAGATGAAAATTAGAATTAAGGAAGTATTTTTGTGTATATTAAATTAGATACCAATGCTGTTATCAATTCTAAGGACATAGTAGGAATTTTCGATATAGAAAAGATTACGGTTTTCAAAGTTAACAGAGAATATTTGTCAATTAATGAGAAAAGCGGTAAAATAATAAACACAACATCGGAGTTGCCTAAGTCATTCATAGTATGTGAAAAAAACGGTCAAAAACATGTTTATATAAGTAAATTATTACCGAGAACTATTTTTAAGAGAGGCAATCCGTGACTTAAAAAAATTGGTTTAAGAGGTGAATTTTCACGAATGTTTAGTTTGCCGATTTGTCCGCATTGTAAAGAAACCGCTTTGTATACGGAAGCGTTTTTAGCTAAAAACAGAAAAAAATATCGTTGTAAAAATTGCGGAGAAATTGTAAGCGTAATGATTAAAGAATCGGTTTTTAAGTTTTTGTGGATAATACAGTTATTTGCTATATTGATTTTTATGGCGTCAATTCTTTTTACCGGGAGTATGTGTTTGCTAGGAATAATCGCAATAATATTTATATTTATGATTTTTTATATTTTTTCGCCGTTTTTCGTTACATTTTCAAATAGCAGCAGTAAAAAAAGCGGTTTTGCAAGAAGGAATGTAAAAAGACGATTACAGAAAAAAGAATTTGGAAGAGATACCGAGAAAGAAATATACAGCAATTAAAATAAATTTTGTGGAGGAAATGTATTTTGGAAAGCAACGAAACAAATAAGAACGGTTTAAAGTACGGCGCCGGGGAAATACAGGTTTTGGAAGGTTTAGCTGCGGTAAGAAAACGTCCCGGTATGTATATAGGCACAACAGGACCTAAAGGGTTACATCATCTTGTCTATGAAATTGTAGACAACGGAATAGATGAGGCTTTAGCCGGTTTTTGCAATAAGATAGAAGTTGAACTTTTGCCGGGAAATATTGTGAAAGTAAAAGATAACGGAAGAGGAATTCCGGTAGGAATGCACCCAACAGCAGGTATACCGGCGGTTACCGTTGTATTTACTGTTTTACATGCCGGCGGAAAATTCGGCGGAGGAGGCTATAAAGTTTCCGGAGGATTGCACGGCGTAGGCGCATCGGTAGTTAATGCACTTTCAGAGTGGCTGGAGGTTGAAGTTTGCGACGGAGAAAAAATATACAAACAAACTTTTGAACGTGGAAATATAAAAACCGATTTAGAAGTCATTGGAGAATCTACAAATCGTGGAACAACAATAACTTTTAAAGCTGACCCTGAAATATTCAAGGAAACTACCGTTTATGATTATGAAGTTTTACAAACAAGACTTCGTGAACAAGCGTTTTTGAACGCAGGCGTGAGAATAACGTTGAAAGATACAAGAGATTACGAAAATGTTCTCGAAGATGATTTTTGCTATGAGGGCGGTATAAAGAGCTTTGTTGATTATATTCACAAGAAAAAAGGTCTTTCGGTAATTCATGAAGATATAATCAGTTTTTCGAATAATCTTCCGGACGATTCCGCAAGCGCAGAAGTAGCGTTCCAATTTAACGACAGCTATAACGAATTGATATTATCGTTTGCAAATAATATTCATACAACCGACGGCGGTACTCATGAAGACGGGTTTAAGCGTGCTTTTACGAGAGTTATAAACGACTATGCCAGAAAATATAATTTTTTGAAAGAGAACGACAGAAACTTTTCAGGTGAAGACGTAAGAGAAGGGTTGACAGTTGTTATAAGTGTCAAATTAAAAGAAGCTCAGTTTGAGGGTCAGACAAAAACAAGGCTCGGAAATACTGAAATTCGTGGGCTTGTAGACAGTATAATATCGGATAAATTTACGACATATCTTGAAGAAAATCCAACAGTCGGTCGAGTAATTGTTGAAAAAGCTTTGTCTGCTTCAAGAGCAAGAGATGCCGCTAAGAAAGCTCGTGATTTGGTAAGACGCAAGACGGCTATGGAATCCACTTCGTTGCCGGGAAAATTGGCGGATTGTCAATCAAAAAACGCCGAAGAAACAGAAATTTACATCGTAGAAGGAGATTCGGCGGGAGGTTCGGCAAAAGGCGGTAGAGACCGTAGATTCCAAGCAATTTTGCCGCTTTGGGGTAAAATGCTTAACGTTGAGAAAGCAAGACTCGACAAAGTTTACGGTAACGAAAAACTAATGCCTGTTATAACGGCTATGGGTTGCGGAATCGGCGACGATTTCGATATTTCAAAATTAAGGTATGGAAAAGTTATAATAATGGCGGATGCGGATGTTGACGGTTCGCATATCAGAACGCTACTTTTAACGTTTTTCTTCAGATTTATGAAACCCGTAATCGAACAAGGCCATATTTATATCGCTCAGCCACCGCTTTACAGAATTACTAAATCCAAAAAGCATTATTATGCTTATACCGATGAAGAGCGTGATGAGCTTTTGAAAGAACTCGGTAACGGTACGGAAATTCAGCGCTATAAAGGTCTTGGTGAGATGGACTCGGAACAGCTTTGGGAAACTACAATGAATCCCGAAACAAGAATTATGTTACGAGTTTCTCTCGAAGATGCCACTGCGGCAGACGAAACATTCACAATTTTAATGGGCGATAAAGTTGAGCCCAGACGTGATTTTATTGAAAAAAATGCAAAATATGTTCAAAATTTGGATGTATAGTATAATATGATATAATTTACTAAAAATAATTAAATTTTTTAAGGAGAAAAGTGATAGAAATGAAAAGTAAAGATCCATATCCCCCTGCCGATGTCGGCGACAGTAGTAATTTGGCTGAAGATGACATATGTCAGGATGATAATTTTAAATTTAACGAAGATGAGGCAACTGATTCCGAGATAGTTATTGACGATGAAGCTGAAGAATACGAAGAGGAAACTACGGGAGTCAAGGTTAAATATACGCTTAAAGAGGATGAAATTGTAAATTTTATAAAAAGTAGTTTTGAATATAAAAAGAACAGCAGTATAAAGAAAAGACACACATTGGCACAAACAATAATTTGTTTGCTCATAGCTTTGGTTTACTTTGTAACTTTTGCTTCGTATTATTTGTGGTTATTAATATTCCCGATTTGTTTTGTTTTTCTTATATGGACAATTCCGGCTTTAAATTTTAGAAGGGTTATTGCCGATATTCTCAAAAATAAAGAATTTTCGGTCGAAATTTTTCCGGATAAAATAGATGTGGTTTCAGAACTCGGATCTCGTGAAATTTTGTTGGATGGATCTTATGAATGTGCTGAATTCGGAAATATGATACTTATATCTTCTAATGGTAGATATGATTTAATAATTCCTATTAGAGCTATTGAACCCGAATTCCGAGCAGATGTTCAAGCAATGATTTTTGCAGGTGCGGTACCGAGATAAAAATAAAGTTTTCAACAATTTACAAGAAATTTGTTTAAAAAACATCAACTGTTTTAAGAGAGGTATTCTATGGATAATCACGATGATAAAAATATAGATGAACAAAGTGTATTCGAGCCAAAAGTTATGGACGTTGATATAGAAAAAGAAATGAAAAAATCATTTCTTGCATATTCGATGTCGGTAATAGTTTCGAGGGCTCTTCCGGATGTTCGTGACGGTCTTAAACCCGTTCACAGAAGGATTTTATACACAATGTTTGAGGACAATTTAGGACCGGAAAAACCTTACAGAAAATGTGCTAATACCGTCGGCTCGGTTCTCGGTAGATATCATCCGCACGGCGATGCGTCTGTTTATGACGCTTTGGTAAGATTGGCACAAGATTTTTCGATGAGGTATATGTTGGTAGATGGTCACGGAAACTTCGGTTCTGTTGACGGAGACCCTCCGGCAGCCTATAGGTATACTGAAGCGAGAATGAGTAAAATAGCGGTAAGAATGCTTACTGATATCGACAAAGATACTGTTGATTTCATTCCGAACTACGATGATCGCATGAAAGAGCCCACCGTTTTGCCGACAAGGTTTCCGAACTTGCTCGTTAATGGTTCAACGGGTATAGCGGTTGGTATGGCAACGAATATACCTCCGCATAATATGAACGAAGTTATTGACGCAATGTGTTGTTTGATAGATAACCCGGAAGCAGAGCTTGCTGATTTAATGGAGCATATTAAAGGGCCTGATTTCCCGACAGGTGCGACGATAATGGGGCGTTCAGGCATTAGAGCAGCTTATGCAACAGGTAGAGGAAAAATAATTGTTCGTGCAAAAACTGAGATTATAGAGGATAAAAATAAGTCTAAAATAATAGTTACAGAGCTTCCGTATCAAGTAAATAAAGCAAGATTAATCGAAAATATTGCCGAAATGGTAAAAGATAAGAGAATTGAGGGAATTTCGAAAGTCGAGGATCATTCAGACAGAAATGGTATGCATATTGAGATAGACTTAAAAAAAGATGCATCTCCGCAAATCGTTTTAAATAAGCTTTTTTCGTATTCTCAGCTTCAGACAACATTTGGGGTTATAATGCTTGCAATTGTTGGCGGAGTGCCGAAAATTTTAACGTTAAAGCAAGTTTTAGAGGAATATATAAAATTCCAGCTTGAAGTTGTTACAAGGAGAACTATTTTCGATTTAAGAAAAGCAGAAGAGCGTGCACATATTCTTGAAGGATTAAAAATAGCGCTCGATTTTATAGACGAAGTAGTTGCGATTTTGCGTTCGTCAAAATCTATTGCCGAAGGAAAACAAAGACTTTCCGAGAGATTCGGACTTGACGATATTCAAACGCAGGCAATAGTACAAATGCCGCTCGGAAGATTAACAGGTCTTGAAAGAACAAAAATCGAAGAAGAATTAAAAGCTTTGGCTGAAAAAATCGCAGATTTTAAAGATATATTAGCGAATGAATATAGACGTAAAGAGATAGTAAAAGCAGAAGCTTTGGAAGTCAAAAATAAATTTGGTGACGAAAGAAAAACAGCTATCGAAAACGTAAGCGGAGAAGTTGATATCGAGGATTTAATTCCGAAAGAAGAGTGCGTCCTTACAATGACGAGATATGGCTATGTAAAACGCCAGAGTTTAGAGAGCTATAAAACTCAAAGAAGAGGCGGAAGAGGTATATCGGGTCTTGCAAGACGTGACGAAGATGTTGTCAGCGAGATGTTTGTTGCAAATACGCATGATTATATATTGTTCTTTACGAATTTCGGTAGGGTTTATAGACTTAAATGCTATGAAATTCATGAAGGTTCAAGAACATCAAAAGGTACAAATATAGCTAACTTGTTGCCGGTTGTAACCGAAGAAAGAGTAACATCGATTATAAAAGTCACAGAATTTGAAGAAGATAAATTCTTGATAATGATAACCAAAAACGGCGTAATTAAGAGAACGTCTCTGAAATCGTTCGACACAGCAAGAAAAGGCGGACTTATAGCGCTTGATTTAGATGAAGGCGATGAACTTTCGTGGGTAAGACTTACAGACGGAACCAACGAGATGATAGTTGCAACAAAAAAAGGTAAAGCCATAAGATTTAACGAAACAGACGTAAGAGCAGTCGGCAGAAGTGCAAGAGGCGTAAGAGCGCTTAGACTTAAAGACGACGATGCGGTTGTAGGCATGATAATCGTTAGAGATGATAAATTAGTGCTTACTGTTTCAGAAACGGGTTATGGCAGACTTTCTAGCATAGAAGATTATAGAATTCAATCTCGTGGCGGACAAGGCGTAATAAATTATCATACTGAAAAATATGGTGATGTTGCCGCACTTAACAGCGTTAGTCCGGAAGAAGATATA
This sequence comes from uncultured Clostridia bacterium, assembly GCA_946410005.1. Lineage (GTDB taxonomy): Bacteria > Bacillota > Clostridia > Oscillospirales > Acutalibacteraceae > UMGS1491. Next base: position 6,727 of record CAMJYS010000029.1, read on the forward strand.
ATTTTGATTTCCGATAATGGTATTATAATCAGGATAGAAGCCGATACCGTAAGACAGTGCGCAAGACCGTCAAAAGGCGTGAAAGTTATGAGACTCGTCGGAGATAGTAAGGTTGTAGCCGTTGCATGTGTCCCAAGAGAAGAAAAAGACGACGAAGATTCAGAGAATCCGGAAGAAACTCAAGACCCCGAAACAATCGAAGAATAAAGAAAAATCCCTGTTAACATAATTTAACAGGGATGATTTCATAATTGTTTTTATTTTAACTAATAGGATGATTTTAATTAATAAGTTGGGTGACTGTATTCCGGTGTATAATTCGGCATATATTGGTTTGCGTACGTATACGTCGGAATATTGTTGTTTTGAGTAGCACGTGTATAAATCGGTGTGGTATTGGTATCTTTTTTTTCTTTTGCTTGATTATTTTTTTCTTTTTCTTGTGAAAGTTTTGCTCTTAATCTCATGTTTTCTAAATGTAATGATGAATTTTCAGATCTCAATCTGCTATTTTCCTTTTCATACTTTTTAGTTACATCTAAAAATTCAGAAACCAAGCGATGATAGACAGAAGATGTTACGTTTTCAAAGTTTTCGTTTGTAATTTTATTTCCTCTGAAACATTCTAAGTATAAATCTGTGATTTTTTCTGCGGAACCTTGACTTATATTTCTGCCTTTGAAATCATAGTGGTCCAAAAGAATATTGTTATGCACCCAATTTACTCCCGCTTCTGCGTATTGTTCTTTTGTGTATTTGTCTGACCCGAGAAAAAACGCCGAGCTTGTAGAAATCAACGTCGGTATTATTGCTAGTGCTAATAAACCGGCTTTTTTCAATTTTGTAAACATGATTTACAACTCCTTGCTATAATTTTTAAACTCAATTTAAATTTTATCATAATTATGTGAAAATGTCAAATATATTATATAAGCAATAAAAAAAGCCTCAGTTGAGGCTTTTTGATTGGTTGCAGAAGGTGGATTTGAACCACCGACCTTCGGGTTATGAGCCCGACGAGCTACCAGGCTGCTCCATTCTGCGATATATTTAATTTATACTATGTTATTTATTATAATATGCAATTTCAAAAATGTCAATAGCTATACTATATAAAATTTTTATTTGTTTTTTGGCAAAAAAATTATAAAAAACTATTGCAAAAGAACTTGTGTGGTGATAAAATATTAAATGTTAGTTACTATAACTCATTTGAAATATTTTTATAACCTTATGAATTTGGCCTGTTTTATCTACTTAATTCAGCTAAAATTCAAGCATCATCTAGAATTTTGTTTTGAATTTTTCAAATTTATGAGCTGTGATTATAATAGTGCGATATATAAAAATAAATATTAAAAATTTGCTTGTATTTATTTTTTCATTATAGTATGGTTGTAAAGTATGGAATTTGATTATGGTTATTTTAAGTAATTTTCAGTATATGAATAAGTGTACTGAAGTGAATTAATTTTATTTTATAGGAGTGTGTGATTTTATTATGCAAGAAGCGAACACAAATCTTGTTTATGTTGTGGACGATGAACCGAACATAAGAAAACTTACAACATTAGCGTTAAAGGAATATGGTTTCGAAACGCAAGAATTTTCTAATGGTGATGACTTATTAAAAGCAGTCAAACGTCGTATACCTGATGTTATAATTCTTGATTGGGTTATGCCGGCGCCGGATGGACTCAGCATTTGCGGTAGATTAAAACTTGACAAAGATACACGTACTGTTCCGATTATTCTCTTAACAGCAAGAGATGACGAAGTTGACTGTGTTCTCGGATTGGAAATGGGAGCAGACGATTACGTCACAAAACCATTCAGCTTAAAGGAACTTTGTGCCAGAGTTAAAGCCATTGTCCGTCGTAAAGAATATACAAACGCTTCCAATACAAGCAATGATGTGATAACTCTCGGCGATTTGGTTGTAAACCTTGCAAGAAGAACCGTTTTGAAAAATAACAAAAACATTGACCTCACAATGAAAGAATTTGACCTTTTATCTTCATTAATGTTAGCAAGAGGCAGAGTTTTAAGCAGAGAACAATTAATGGAAAAGGTTTGGGATGTTGAATTTGCCGGAGATGCAAGAACAGTTGACGTTCATATAAGATATCTTCGTCAAAAAATCGAGGAAGATCGGAAGAGCGTCGTGTAGGGAAAGAGTGTAGATCTCGGTGGTC
>CAMJYS010000030.1 GCA_946410005.1 uncultured Clostridia bacterium
ATTGATACGTGTGACTGGAGTTCAGACGTGTGCTCTTCCGATCTTTCTTCTGCGGGCATTTCTTCCAAACGCCCCGATATCTCACGAAGTGCTTCTGCCCAACGTGAAGTGGAATCTGCCATTATAGCTACGTCGTAACCCATATCACGATAATATTCAGCAAGCGTTATACCTGTATATATTGATGCTTCACGAGCCGCAACAGGCATATTCGATGTATTCGCTATGAGTACAGTTCTTTCTGTCATAGGTTTATTTGATTTTGGGTCGATAAGTTTTGAAAATTCATCGACAACTTGGCACATTTCGTTTCCACGTTCTCCGCAACCAATATAAACAATTATATCCGCATCACACCATTTTGCTAATTGGTGTTGTGTCATTGTTTTTCCGGTTCCAAATCCTCCGGGTACTGCTGCCGCACCACCTTTTGCAACCGGGAAAAGCGTATCGATTATTCTCTGTCCTGTTATAAGCGGTATTGTAGACGGCAAACGTTCTTGAACAGGTCTTGGAATACGAATCGGCCAATATTGGCAAAGTGTCAGTTCGTGAATGTTGTCTTTATCGTCTTTTACTTTTACGATAACATCATTGATTTTATATTCGCCATCGTTAGCTACCCAGACAACTTCTCCGCTAATATTTGGCTCTAACATGCACTTATGAGTTATAATAGAAGTTTCTTCGCACTTTGCATAAATTTGTCCGCCGACTAATTTATCTCCGACTTTTACGACAATTTTAGTACTCCACAATCTATTTTCGTCAAGCGCAGAAACATTACAGCCTCTTTCAATAAAAGCTCCGCTTTTTTCTTCGATAGCTTTTAAAGGACGTTCTATTCCGTCAAAAATATTATCTAAAAGTCCGGGTCCCAAACAGACTTTCATTGGTCCGCCTGTACCTTCTACGGGTTCACCGGGTTTTAATCCTGTTGTCTCTTCATAGACCTGAATTGTTGTTTTGTCGTCGGTAATTCCGATCACTTCTCCGATAAGTTTATCTTTACCAACATAAACCATTTCCATCATCGAAAAAATTTTTGTATCTTTTACCGTTACAACAGGTCCATTTATACCATATATAACATTGATATTATTCATAATTTATAAAAGCACATACAGGAATATTCTCTGCAAGTGCTTATCCTCCTGTTTTAAAAATATTAATCATTAAAACAACTACACAAGAAGGGTACCAAATTTTTCTTCTATTAGATTTTCTTGATCTCTAAGTTTTATATCCAGTGTTTCGTCCGCTATTATTCCGCTTTCTAGACTATATCCCATTATTCCGCCGATTAAAATATCATCTGATGGTTTAATGCTACAATTTCCGCTAAAAGCATTTTTTATTATATCGGTATACTTAAGGTCATCTTTCTTAACAAACAATTCCACATCACGACCTTTTAAAACTTTGGATATATTTTCAGCATAGCATTTTAGTGCTTCCGGATATTCGTCGGAAAATGTAAAATCATTAATCTTTTTTCTGCATTCGTCTAAAATTTCTTTCATCATTTCACGACGCATAAGCGATATTTTTTTTCTTTCTTCTATTTCTTTATGCGAAACCTCTATCAATATCTTATTTTTCACGTTTGCTAATTCTTTATAAATCATATCATTAACTTCATCGATAATATCAGCTTCAGCTTTTTTTAATTCACGTTCCTCTATTTCCTTTATTTCATCGGCTATTTTATTTTTTTGCTTTTTAGCATATTTATCAATAGTATTTAAAAAATTATGAAACTTAAAACTTTTACGCAATGTATACCCCCCTTTTTTACGATTAAATAAGCAACTCTAAATTTTAAGACCTATAGCATCCCTTACATAATCGGTTATTGCGTGTTTTTTTCTTCCGGAAGATTTTGCATCCGGAATTTCTACAATTAAAGGTTTTTGGCGAGTGTTTTTTAAATCATAAACCAAGTCTTTACACATTTCGCCCAGCTTTTCTGTGATTAAAATTATTGCAACATCATCTTTATTTACAGCGTTTTTTAATGCTATCTCGGCTTCGTCCTTTTCACGAGCCATAACTCCCGTTATCCCCGCAAGACGCATACCGACTAATGTATCTGTGTTATCACTTATCAATTCGAAGCGCATAATCTAACGCCCCTTTATTATAATTTACCTAAAATCATTATTGAAACTAAAAGACCATAAAGAGCTATACCTTCACCAAGTGCAACAAAAATAAGAGACTTACCGAATGCTTTAGGATCTTCTGAAGTCGCTGCTATAGCTGCCGGAGCTGCTGACGCAACCGCAATTCCACCACCGATTCCGGACAATCCTGCCGCAAGTGCAACAGCCAAAAGACCTAATCCTACAGCACTTCCGCTATCTGAATTTTGCGATGTAGTTGTAGAAGATGTTTCTTTATTTTCCATAGCCTTTACTTGGCTAAAAGAACAACATAAACAAATTGCCATGACTGCGAATGATGAACAAATCTGAAATGCAAATGCTCTTTTTCTGTTTTTCCCTCTCTTTACCGCTAAAACAGCAATAACAGAACTTAAAATAATACAAACAGTTGAAATCATACCAAAAACTAACATAAACAATTACCTCCAAAATTAAATTTTAAATTTATATATTTAAGCAAAGACAACCAATTAATTTGTGGAGTCTTCCACAACAACCGGCGTAAATGCCCTGCCTTGACCTTCAAAAAATCTGCTAAAAATTTCATAAAACTCTAATCTTAATACTTGTATTCCGGCTAACAATGCTTCCAAAGCTATAACAAAAACATTTCCTATAACTAAAGCTACTACGTAACCCATGCCACCAAACATTTCTGCTATTGTAAACACAACTGTCATCATACCGGCGTGAACCAAAACAAATGCACCTACTCTTAAAAATGACATCGTATTGGTTACATAACTAAGCACCACTTCAAATAATTCAAAAAAACTTTGCGCCAAATAATCTCCCCAGCTATCCGGTTTCCAATCTTTTCTTCCGTTTACCAACTTAATAAGTAATTCACTAAACATCAAGCAAATCAACGGAATGATTACACAGCCGAGTATATAAGCAAATCCAACTATTCCTGAATGAATAATAAGCATATCCAAAAGCATATATACAGTAGAACCGTAAAAAACTATCCCGCAAAATCCATTTGCTCCGAAAATCGCTTCGCCATAATTTTTCCTTTTTACTTGAGAATATATTCCAAACAGCATTGCCAATATCAGTAGGAAAATTCCTATTCCAACAGCTGTATAAATAATCATATTAGTCGTTTGTGAATGCATAACTTCTATCGGTTTTTCAGCTAATCCGAAAACTTCTTTATAAAATGGATCTAAAGCGTGTTCAAATCCGAAAACCGATCCGAAAATAATGCCAAACAACGCCGAGAAAAATCCACAAGAAATTAAAATTTTACCTAGCTTCATCTTTTTTAGTTTCCACATAAGATATCCAACAAGCGAAACTACTAGTCCCTGACCTAAGTCCGCAAACATTATTCCAAAAAGAATGTTATAAGTAATCGCCACAAAAGCTGTTGGGTCAACTTCGTTATAAGACGGCATACCGTATGTGTCTACAAAAAATTCAAACGGTTTGAAAATTTTCTTGTTTTTTAATTTAACCGGTGGAAGATGATTTAAAATATTTTCGCCCTTTTCAGTCGTATATTCCATTCCCGGAATTAAAGAAATTTTTTCTGTAAAATCTTTTAAATTTTCTTTCGGAATCCAACCGACAAGTATAAAGCTTTTTCCGTACTGCGTCGCATAAGTTTTTATTTCGAAATATGTGCTGAGCTCTTGTAATTTTGTATAAAATTTCATACACTGCGATTTTTGCGATTCCCATAAATCAGAAATTTCTTTATTTATTTTTTCAATTTTTTTGTAAATAGACTGATTTATATTTTGAAGCTCTGATACCGCTTCATAAGGATTTTTATCATATGGCTTAATATTAACTTCTTCAAAATAGAGCGAAGCAAACAACCTATCTGTTTCTTTTGCGTTCTGGATATCCGCAAAGTATATCCCCCACTGGTAATCATCTGTGGTTTCAAAAGGGAAAAAAACCAAATCTATTCCGTCTTTTTCAACATCATTCTGCAATTTAATCAATTTATCATTTGAATCTATAGGAATTTTACCGAATCTTGGTATAGAATACTCACACGCTTTTATATCACTAATAGGTTTTTCTAGTCCATAAAAATGTTTCAAAAGCTCTATCTCATCTTTGTTATCGTTAAGTATTTGATAAAATGATCTTTTTTTGTCAATCAAATCATCAATACTCTTTGAAATCCATGCAACATACCTATCAATTTTTGATATATTTACATGAAATGAACTCACATCGACTCTTGTTAAGTTTGCTCCGCAAGAATAAACCGCATTTTTTAGTTTTTGCAATGGCTCTGAAAATGGATTTTCATCCGAAATGTTCGAAAAGCCATCCGTATTTGAATAAAATGAAAAAACATTATCCGGCTGAAATGCACCTGATTTTCCACATATATTCACTATATCATTTATTTTTTCTAGCGGGCCTATCATACTTATAAAACTCATCTCTGATACAGCCATCTGTTAACCACACCTCACTTCTTAGAATAATTAATTTACGCCTATTAACATTTGCTTTATTTTTTCAGACGGCATCCTGTACTTTATGCCCTCAATAACATTTATTATATTTAAAATCTCAATTTCTTTCAAAAATATATATGACATTAAAACTATCGGAGGGGAAATTGAAAATCTTATGTTATGCTTACACCAATTATATCTCATATTTATAGGCACTTTATCTATAATATCAAGTCCTTTTGAAAACCACTTTCTACCCAACTTTGTGTTTTTCATGTCTGACATCATCTGTTTATCACTTGGAGAATTTATAAATGCTTTTAGTTGACAATCAGAAAACGAACCGTATTTCATGAGTCCCGCAAAAATATACTCGGCGGACAAATCGTAAAATTTTCTCATTCTTACTATTCTGACCAAATTATTTAAATCAATGTAATCATTAAAAAAATCCATAAGCTCTTTCTGAGCGCTGCCTTTTACATATTTTTTTATGATACTAAATACTATTTCATAAAGATAATTATACAACGCCGTTTCAATACCGGTTAAATTTATTCTTGCATCTTTATCCGGCTTAAACGGCAAAAGAATTTTATAATAATATGACTTCTTTACAGTATTCAAAAACTCATCATAACTTTTTATATTCTTTAATGAAATCAAATCTACTTTTGTATGGCTGTAAAAAAATTCAGGAATGGTATGGATATATTCACCTGACTTTCCTGCCGCAAGCAACATCAAGCTATGCATAAGCTGTTCAATTTCAGCTCTTGTTATAATATACTCAAAAAAATGTTCACCGACTGATATATCATATCTTCCCAAAGATTCAAAATCCACAAACAATTTATATTTTAACTTCTGCTCAATATCAAACCTATGGGCGCTGTTTTCATTCACACTGCTCAAAATAGAAGCATAACTTGTTTTTCTCTTTAAATACGAAACTATATCAATAGTATTCCTGCATGCAAGCAATTCATCATAATTTTTATTACGCATACGCTTACCATACATAGCTCTTGCTTTTGAAAGAACCGAATTTGAAGCATAAGAAATCATACAAATCGCAAAAACCGACAAATTTTAATTCACTTGTCGACCATGCTTTCACCACCAATATCTACTATTTTTTTATTACTATATCAACTACCTCTTGAACCAATTTTTCCTTATTTTCTCGATAAATTTTTTGTATTTTCTGAGATTTGTCTTTGTAAAAGCTTTCTATTGATCTTAATTTTTTATGTGCTTTTTCTTTTTCGTCTTTCTCTATGTTACTTATACTAATTCTTGCTTTTTCGATATATTCTGCTCTTTTTCTTTCCTTCGTGTTTGAAATTTTCTTTTCGGAATCAATTTTCATCTGATTTGCTTTTTTTAAATCTTCTCTTGCCGCTCGATCAAGCTCTAGTATCTTTGATATCATATCCTCCATTACAAACACCTCGCTTTGACAATTTTTGTGAATTTTTGTTACGCCTTTCACATAAAATTATGATACAAAATTTTAAAATGTCAACACATAAATTAATTTTTTTGAAATTAATTTATAAATTCACAAATTATAAAGTTATCTTAAAATTTCTTATGCTTTAAAGTGCCCTATTTACACTCTTCGGTCATTAATGTAAAATAAAATGTAAACAAACCATGTTGATAGAGGTGTTAAAACTTGAGTCAAAAGTACAAAAGAATTTTACTCAAAATAAGCGGTGAAGCTTTGGCCGGTGAAAGTAAGTTTGGAATTGATTTCGAAACTTTAAAGCCACTTGCAAAAGTTATAAAAAATTGCAGCAAATCCGGTGTGCAAATCGCAATCGTTGTAGGTGGAGGTAATTTTTGGCGAGGAAGAACCAGCGGTAATATGAATCGTGTAAAAGCTGACCACATGGGCATGCTGGCAACTGTGATAAACGCAATCGGTCTTTCCGATGCGCTTGAAGAACAAGGCGTTAAATCACGAGTTATGACGTCAATCGCCATTCCTCAAGTCGGAGAACTTTATTCGCCCGAAAAAGCTATAAAACATCTCGAAAAAGGAGAAGTTGTTATTTTCGGCTACGGAACAGGAAATGCGTTTTTCTCGACAGACACAGCAGCTTCATTAAGAGCTGCTGAAATTCAAGCCGAAATCATATTCAAAGCCACAAATGTTGACGGAGTATATGATAGCGACCCCTCTAAAAATCCAGACGCTAAAAAATATTCCGACATAACATTTAAGGAAGTTTTGGCAAAGAATTTAAACGTTATGGATTCAACTGCCGCATCAATGTGTAGAGACAATGACATCTCTTTACTGGTTTTCAGCATGAAAGACCCAAACAACATTTTAGAAGCCATAAACGGCGAAAATTTAGGCACTATTGTACATTCTTAATTAATTAGGAGGATTCAAAAATGAATCAATTATTAAATGACATAAAATCAAAAATGGAATTAACTTGCGAAAAACTTTCTAACGACTATGCTGCAATTCAAGCCGGAAGAGCTAATCCTTCTGTTCTCGACAAAGTAACCGTCGATTATTACGGAACCGCTACCCCTATAAATCAAGTTGCTGCGGTTTCTGTTTCAGAAGCGAGAGTCCTTACTATTCAGCCTTGGGATATTTCCGTATTAAATGCTATTGAAAAGGCTATCCAAAAATCCGACATAGGAATTAATCCCCAAAATGACGGAAAAGTAATCAGACTTATCTTTCCACAATTAACAGAAGATTGCCGTAAAGAAATCGCAAAAGAAGTTTCTTCGATGGCTGAAAACTCAAAAATCGCCATAAGAAATATCAGACGTGATGCTATTGACAAATTAAAAAATAAAAAGAAAGCTTCTGAAATAACCGAAGACGAATTGAAATCCGGCGAAAAGAAAGTTCAGGATTTAACAGACAAATTTTGTAAAAATATTGATGAACTAAGTTCCACAAAGGAAAAACAAATCATGTCACTTTAATATGAGGTCTTTTATGCAAAAAAACGATCTATCTCAACTTAATTTACCTACTCACGTGGGCATAATAATGGACGGAAATCGAAGATGGGCAAAGCTTCGCTCTTTGCCTATTCCTTCGGGGCATTCTGCCGGCGCAAGTACTTTCGAAAAAATTGCTTTTTACTCTAACTCCATAGGACTTAAATATCTTACCGTTTTTGCTTTTTCCACTGAAAATTGGAAAAGGTCAAAAGCGGAAGTTTCTGCGTTAATGCTTCTTTTTAAAAAACAGCTCTTAAGAGTTATTGAAAAATTCAAAAACGAAAATATTGTCGTAAAATTTATTGGCGATATTTCAAAATTTTCGTTCGATATCCAAAATTTAGTAAAAACAATAGAAACCGAAACTGCTAATAAAACCGGACTTCATTTAAATATTGCTATGAATTACGGAAGCAGACAAGAAATCATTAATTGCACTAAAAAAATCGCACAGGATGTTATTGAAAATAAACTTAATCCGGAAGATGTAACCGAAGAAATTTTCGAATCAAAACTTTTTACAAGAGAAATTCCTGACGTAGATTTAATAATTCGTACTGCAGGAGAAAAAAGGCTTTCGAATTTTTTGTTGTGGCAATCGGCTTATGCTGAATTTTATTATACCGACATTTTATGGCCGGATTTTTCGGAATATGAATTTGATAAAGCCATAGAAGAATATTCTAAAAGAAATCGTAAATTTGGAGGTAAATAGTTATGTCTAAAAGAATTATCTCCGGAGTTGTTGGAGCTTTTTTTACTTTATTTATTCTATTTTTTGACCAAAAATTCCCGTCTTTATTAAGCTTCATAATATCAATTATCGCAATATTATCTATAAATGAAATTTTTTCTGTTATGAACACATCGAAAAATTTCGAAATAATTATTCCTTCCGTGATTTTTGTCGCAATCTATCCCATTTTTAAATTCAGTACAGTATGGCAATTTTCGTGGTATTTTTATAGTTTATGGATGTTTGCTATAATGATTTTGCGTCCAAATTTGAAATTAAAAATTATCGCCGTTACATATACGATGTCGATATTAATTTCACTTTCGCTAGGAACAATAACTGAACTTAAAGATTACGGAAAAGAATTTGGTACGTTTTATGTGCTACTAGCTTTAGCTATCGCTTGGATGTCCGACACAGATCGGAAGAGCGTCGTGTAGGGAAAGAGTGTAGATCTCGGTGG
>CAMJYS010000031.1 GCA_946410005.1 uncultured Clostridia bacterium
ACCCGCTACCTCCACCTTGGCAAGGTGGCGCTCTACCAGATGAGCTACATCCGCACACGTCCTGGTGCCTCCGGGTGGAATCGAACCACCGACACAAGGATTTTCAGTCCTTTGCTCTACCAACTGAGCTACAGAGGCTAATGTTTTACGCTTCTTTATAAATATCTATAACACATCGAAATGAAATATTACTATATAAAATAAAGAAAAGTGGCGACCCGGAACGGGCTCGAACCGTCGACCTCTAGCGTGACAGGCTAGCGTTCTAACCAACTGAACTACCGGGCCACAATGGTGGGAACAATAGGACTCGAACCTATGACCCCTTGCTTGTAAGGCAAGTGCTCTAACCAGCTGAGCTATGCTCCCAAACAAAACTTTACGAGATGCAAAGCTCTGCAATATAATCATCAGCACTATCACTGACATTCATAATAATATCATTTATAAAAAACTATGTCAAGCATTTATTTTTAAAAATACAAAAAATTTCGTGTCAAAAATTTTAATATATTTTTGTTTGTTTTTGTTAAAATTAACCACCGAATTAGAACAAACCGCTTATTTTAAATTCGCTGTCTATGCTAATTTTTTCAGAAGCCGGGATTTTAGGTAGTCCCGGCATTTTTAATATTTTACCGGTTAGAACTACTATAAATCCCGCTCCGTTTGAAATCGTTATATCCTTGATGTGTATATCAAATCCGCTTCGAACGCCGATTTTAGTTTGATCATCCGACAAAGAATATGGCGTTTTAGCTATGCATATGAGCAAATTGTCTCTTTTTAACTCTTTTACTTTTTGTAAAGACTTTTCCGCTTCTGGAGAATAAACAACATCATCCGCTCTATAAACTTCTTTGGCGATTTTCAAAATTTTATCTTTTACAGAATCATTTATATCATACAAATATCTAAACTCTGTTTTTTCTTCGCAAATTTCACAAACGATATCCGCTAAATTTATTGCACCATTTCCGCCGTTTTTATAAACATCTATTTCGGCAAATTTGCAATCCATTTTATCGCAATAATTTTTTATTTCTTGTATTTCGTTGTCGCAATCATTTTCAAATTTATTAAGTGCAACGACGACTTTTAAACCTTGTTTTTGCAAATTCTCAATATGAATTCCTAAATTTAAAACACCTTTTTTTACAGCTGAAACATTTTCAAAACTTAACTCATTTAATTTTACTCCCGCACTGTATTTTAACGCTCTTACAGTCGCAACTAAAACAACACACGATGGTTTTAAATTTCCTACCCTACATTTTATATTTAAAAATTTTTCCGCACCTAAATCTGCACCAAATCCAGCCTCTGTTACACAATAATCTCCTAATTTTAAAGCAAGTTCTGTAGCCCTTATTGAATTACATCCATGCGCTATATTCGCAAAAGGCCCGCCATGAATAATTACAGGATTGCCTTCGATTGTTTGAACTAAATTTGGATTGATAGCATCTTTCAACAGTACAGTCATTGCACCGTCAACTTTTAAATCCCTAGCAAAAATCGGCTCACCGCTATAACTATAAGCGACCAAAATATTCCCAATACGTAATCTTAAATCTTCTAAATTTTGTGCCAAACACAAAATCGCCATAACTTCTGTCGCAACTGTTATTATGAAGCCGTCTTCTCTCGGAATCCCGTTCGTAGTACCGCCCAAACCAATCACAATATTTCTAAGCGCTCTGTCGTTCATATCCACGCAACGTTTAACTAAAATTTGTCTCGGGTCGATATTCAAACTATTTCCTTGATGAATATGATTATCAACTACCGCACAAAGTAAATTATTCGCAGAAGTTATTGCGTGCATATCTCCCGTAAAATGTAAATTAATATCTTCCATCGGCAGAACTTGAGAATATCCACCACCTGTCGCTCCACCTTTTATTCCGAAAACGGGTCCCATAGAAGGTTCACGAAGAGCTATTACGGCTTTTTTGTTTATTTTATTCAGCGCTTGACCTAAACCGATTGTAACTGTTGTTTTGCCTTCTCCTGCCGGAGTTGGATTTATAGCCGTGACTAAAATTAGCTTTCCATAATCTTTTCTGGAAATTCTTTCAAAAGCATTTTCATTTATTTTAGCTTTATATTTTCCGTAAAATTCTATTTCATCCTCTTTTAACCCCAACTTTTCCGCAATTTCGGTTATTGGCTTTAATTTTGCTTGGTTTGCAATTTCTATATCTGAAAGCATAGTTCATTCCTCCGAAAAAATATTATGATTATTTGATTATAACATATTTTTTACAAATTAAAAAGCGTGCAAGCAAACCACTCACACGCTTTAAGCGACTTTTTTTATTTTTTGTAAGAATCTAAAACTTCTTCGAATAATTTAAGCATATTTTTTAAAGAATCTGATTTATCAAAATTTTCACAATTTACTTTCATGCTATTTAACTTTTGCGGATTTTCAAGAAGATTTTCGATTATCTCTGTTACTCCTTTTTTAGAATCCAGTTTAACCGCCATATTATTCCCCACTAAAAAATCCGCATTTTCCTCTTCTTGACCGGGAATTGCATCGTAAAGTGCCATCGGTAAATTGCTTGCAAGCGCTTCGCTTACCGTCAATCCACCGGGCTTTGTTATTATCAAGTCGGAAATCCACATATATTTATCAACATGATTTGTATAATAAACTATTTTGGTGAATTTTTCATATTTTTCATTTTTAAAAGTTTTACTGAACTTTCTTATAAACTTCAATTTTTTAAAATTAGGAAATTTAGGAACTTTAATCGGTATACGAGAAAGTATTTTGTACTTTACTTCTTTATTTTCGACTAATTTTTGCAATGTTTTGTAAAGTTTTGGATTTTTTCCGGTTATTATTATTATTTGAAAATCTTTTTTTATACGTTGTAAGCTTTTATATATTCTGCCGACATTTGCAAATCCGCAACTTCCTGCCATTATAAGTACAGTCGGAATATCACTTTTCAGACCGAACTCCTGTTTTATTTCTGATTTGTTTTTTTGAGCAAAAAACGAATCATCTACCGGTATTCCGAAAGAATAAATAATATTTTCATCCACACCCATATCTTTCATCGCAGAAATCATATCGTCGTTTGCTACAACATATGCATCAACGTAATTATTTATCCATGTTCTATGTGGAGCGTAGTCCGTCATAACACATATAAGCGGAACATTTGTTTTATTATGTTTTTTCAGCTTTGAAATCATTTCGGTTGTAAACGGATGCGTAGTTACGATAATATCCGGCTGATATTCTTCCAAAAGCGGAATTAGTCTCCTACTTATTAAGCTGTTTGTACTTCCTATCAATCTATTTATAGATTTATTATTTGAAGATTTATATACAAGTTTCCAAAGCATTGGACTTTTTGTAGCAACATATTCATAAATCTCAGTTACCGTTTTATTCAAAAACGGGCTTATATATTCGATAGTATCTATAACTTCGGCGGTATGATTTTTAGAAATTAAATAATCTTTTATTGCGTTTGCGGCACTCATATGTCCTCCGCCCGTCGAAGCGGATAATATTATTACTTTCATACATTCCTCCTTTTTATACATACCTTATATATTTTAAAATATTTTTATGAATTTTTTTCAAAAACTGTTTTGTCGGAAAGTCTGTATCCTCTTGCAAAATCTACTGCCGGCATTCTTTTTTTACCGGCTATCTGTACTTCCAAAAGTTCTATGGAAGTATTATCACCACAGCCCACTATGAGCGGATTAACAGACATAACCTTTCCGGGACAATTGGAATAATACGAAGAAACTTTTGTCTTATAAATCTTAAAAAGCTTTCCTCGCAAAAAAGTATGTGCAATCGGCCAAGGATTTGAGCCTCTTACTAAATTATGAATTTCTTGTGAGGACATACTCCAATCAATATCCCCTGTAATTTTATCAAGCGGTGGAGAAAGCGTCGCTTCGTCGTCATTTTGCTTTATTCTTTCTATGGTTCCATCCTCAAGCTTTTCAATAGTTTTTATAAGTAAATCGGCACCAACCAAAGAAAGCCTTTTCTTTAAATCTTCCGACGTTTCGTTTTCATTAATATAAACCTTACTTTGAAGCAAAATATCTCCGGTATCCAATCCCTCATTCATAAACATAGTAGTAATACCGGTAATTTTATCGCCGTTAATTATGCTCCACTGTATCGGTGCCGCTCCCCTATATTTCGGTAAAAGTGAACCATGAACGTTTATGCAACCGTACTTAGGAAACTCTATAATATTTTTAGGCAGAATTTTACCGTAAGCCACCACTATTATAACATCCGGAGACAAATTTTCTATGGTTTTATAAACTTCCGGAACTTTTAACTTTTCCGGCTGAAAAACCTTTATTCCTTTTTCTTGCGCAAAAACTTTGACCGGAGGTGGAGTTATTATCAATTTTCGCCCTTGCGGTTTATCCGGTTTCGTAAAAACGGCACAAACCTCATGTTTTGCATCAATAAGTGCCTTTAATGACGGTATTGCAAATTCAGGCGTACCCATAAAAAGAATTTTCAAAATTAATTTCACCTCATAAATTTAACTAACTATATTTTGATTTTTAGTTCATGATATTCTTCGAGCGTTAAATTATTCTCGTAAATATACTCGGCGACTTTTTCACCGACATATCGTATATGCCATGGCTCAAACTTCATCTTTGTTATATCTTCTTTTCCTTTTGGATATCTTAAAATAAACCCGAATTTATGAAGAATCGTATGAAGCCATGCGGTTTCTTCGTTTATGCTTCCGTCTTTATTAAGAGCTATCCCCGCCCACCTTCCGTTTCTAAAAATGTCACAGTCTATACAAAGACCCGTATTATGTTCCGAATATCCCGGTAAGCAAGCACTTTTTTCAGCGAATTCTATTCCGTGTTTATTTACAAAATAATCATATTTCTTTTTTTGTTGCTCAAAGGATAAATATCCGCTTGTAATATCTATCACTAAACCATTTTGCTTTGCATATTTTTTAAGCTTTTCGAATTGCTCCGCAGTAGTTTTTTCAAGATAAGTTGTGCAATCTTCTATTCCAAACGTTTTATATACTATATCGTTATTTTTTATTGTATCTACAGGAACCACAGACGGTTTAATCACATTTTCAAAATAATCTTCACTTATTCCATTTGATTTATTCACTAAAATTTGGTAGTCCATTACATCAACCCCCTTAATAATGTTTTGTCCACTCTTAATGATATTGCACATTCAAAACATTTGCAAATTATACTATATAAAGTTTGCCCTCAGAGTATATTTTATATTATAATTATCACAAAGTGATTTATAATAAATTTGAGTATAAGGAAGGACTTACAATCATGTTTAAACGACTTGAAGCTACCGAAAAACGTTTTGAAGAAATAAACCAAAGTTTATGCGATTCGGAAATAATCGCTGACCAAAACACGTATAAAACTTTAATGAAAGAATTTAAAAATCTTTCACCTATTGTTGAAAAATATAGGGAATATAAAAAAGAAGAAAAAAACTTAAATGAATCGAAAGAAATTTTGTCGGAATCCGGTATCGACAAAGAATTTAAAGAAATGGCCGAGCTTGAAATAGAAATGTCCAAAAAAAATATCGAAAAGATATCTGAAGAATTAAAAATTTTATTACTCCCAAAAGACCCTAACGACGACAGAAACGTAATAATCGAAATTCGTGGAGGAGCCGGCGGAGAAGAAGCCGCTCTTTTTGCGGGGGTATTGTTCAGAATGTACAATATGTACGCTCAAGAAAGAAGATGGAAAGTTGAAATTTTAAATTCAAATGAAACACAGCTCGGAGGATTTAAAGAAATAAGTTTTATGATTTCCGGAGAGGGTGCATATTCAAGATTTAAATACGAAAGTGGAGTTCACAGAGTTCAAAGAGTTCCGGACACAGAAGCACAAGGAAGAGTTCATACTTCTACAGTAACAGTTGCTGTTCTTCCGGAAGCAGAAGACGTAGAAATCGACATAAATCCGGCAGATTTACAAATCGACACCTATCGTGCAGGCGGTGCAGGCGGACAACACGTTAACAAAACAGAATCCGCTATAAGAATTACGCATATTCCAACAGGAGTAGTTGTTGAATGTCAAGACGAAAGAAGCCAATATAAAAACAAAGACAAAGCCATGAAAGTTTTGAAATCACGTTTATTGGAAGCCAAAAGAGAAGAACAAAATCAAGCTGTTGCCGAAGAACGCCGTTTACAGGTAGGAACAGGAGACCGCTCTGAGCGTATTAGAACTTATAATTATCCTCAAAGTAGACTTACGGACCACAGAATCGGTCTAACAATCTATCGTTTGGAAGATGTTTTGAACGGAAATTTAGATGAAATAATAGACGCTCTTTCTACTGCCGACAGAGCCGCAAAATTAGCCGGCGAAGGACAAGAATAATGAAAACTATTTATTTAAGCGAAAATGAGACTGAAAAATCCGCTGAAATATTAAAAAACGGAGGGATTGTTGCTATTCCGACTGAAACTGTTTACGGTTTAGCTGCAAATACTTTTGATGAAAACGCTATAAAAAAAATTTTTTTAGCAAAAGGTCGTCCGAATGACAATCCTTTGATAGTACACATCTGTAATATTAAAAATATTTACGAAGTGGTTAGCGAATTTCCCGAAAAAGCCAAAAAATTAGCGGATAAATTTTGGCCGGGGCCGCTCACTATGATTTTGCCAAAAAATAAATCTATACCAAATTCCGTAACAGCCGGAATGGACTCCGTTGCAGTAAGATTTCCTAAAAATAAAATCGCATTAGAAATTATAGAAAAATCAGAAGTGCCTCTTGTAGCTCCTTCGGCGAATCTATCAGGAAAGCCAAGTCCTACAAAATTTGAACACGTAAAAAATGATATGGAAGGTAAAATCGACGCAATAGTAAACGGCGGCGATTGCGAATTTGGGCTCGAGGCAACCGTAATATCTCTTATCGGCGAAAAACCGATTATTTTAAGACCCGGTGCTATAACTCCGGCTGATATAAAATCTGTTTTAGGCGAAGAAATCGAAATAGACAAAAATGTTTTTTCTAAACCTCAGATTAATCAAAAAGTTTTATCTCCCGGCATGAAGTACACCCACTATTCACCCAAAGCAAAAGTTTTTTTGGTTAAAGGGACAACAGAAAAATACTGTGATTTTTTAAAAGATAAAAATGAAAACGGCATTTTTGCTCTTTGCTACAACGAAGACATACCATTTTTAAAAATCCCGTATATATCTTATGGAAAAAAAGAAAATCCAACAGAGCAAGCTAATAAATTATTCGGCGCTTTAAGAGAATGCGATTTTAAAAAAGCTGAAATTGTTTATGCTCATTTTGAAATGATAAACGAAATCAGCATAGCGGTTTATAATAGACTAATTAGAGCAGCCGGATTTAATGTTATCGAGATTTAGAAAGATAGGTGAAAAAAATAGTAATACGATTCGGAAAAATGTTCTATAGATTTTTTTTATTTATTTTTTCTGGAGTTTTGTTAACATTTCTAGTAATGAAATTCCAAAAGCCAATTTTAAAAATTTTTTATCCAATAGAATTTTGCGATATTGTTTCAGAAGCTTCTGAAGCTTATGGCGTTGAAAAAGAACTTATATATGCTATAATTAAATGCGAAAGCGGTTTCAACCCTAACGCTAAATCAAAAGCCAATGCAATCGGACTTATGCAGCTTACTCCCGATACATTCGAGTGGCTACAAAAATCTCATACTCATCAAAAACTCGATTTAGAAGAACTTAGCGCACCGAAAACTAATATAATGTACGGCAGCTTGTTGATATCTATACTTAGAGAAAAATACTGCGACGAAAAAGTTGCGCTGTGTGCTTACAATGCCGGCGAAACAGTTGTAAAACGATGGCTAAATAATAAAGATTTTTCTTTAAACGGAAAAACATTGAATAAAATTCCCTACAAAGAAACTTTTAAATATGTACGCAGGGTTATATCCGCTAAAAAAATTTACAAAAAACTTTATTTTGAATAAAGGAGAGTGCAAATTAATATGGAACAATCTAATGAAATAAAAAAACTGAAAGAAAATTTATTTTGTCAAAGAAAACACGGCGGAAATGTTTTGTCTTCCGACGAAATATCTGAGTGCTACAATTTTGCCGAAGGATACAAAGATTATTTAAATAAAGCAAAAACCGAACGTGAAAACGTATCTTTTGTGCTAAAAATGGCAATCGAAAATGGATTTACTGAGTTTGATAAAAACAAAAAATATGTGCCCGGAGATAAAATTTATTGCATTAACAGAAATTGCAATATTGCACTTGCTGTTATCGGAAAACAAGGCTCAAAAAATGGAGTAAAACTTTCGATTGCACATATTGATGCTCCTCGTTTAGACTTAAAGCCAAATCCTCTTTTTGAAAGAAACGAAGTAGCGATGTTTAAAACTCATTACTACGGAGGTATAAAAAAATATCAGTGGACAGCTATTCCTCTTGCACTTCATGGACGAATCGTAAAAAAAGACGGCTCTTTTGTTGACGTTTGTATCGGAGAAAATGACGACGACCCGAAATTTTGTATAACGGATTTATTACCGCATTTAGCCAGAGAACAAATGTCTAAAAAAATGTCAGAAGCAATATCGGGAGAAGATTTGAATGTTACAATCGGAAGCATTCCGTTTAAATCTGACGAAGGCTCTGAACTAGTAAAAGATCGGAAGAGCACACGTCTGAACTCCAGTCACACGTATCAATCTCGT
>CAMJYS010000032.1 GCA_946410005.1 uncultured Clostridia bacterium
ATACGTGTGACTGGAGTTCAGACGTGTGCTCTTCCGATCTACTTAAATATCCCGGATTCATTTTTACTCTTGGATCATTAAGCGGCACGATTTCATCCGCTGCGTTTGCTAGCCTCATTACTCCTTTTTTATGAACTTCGCCATTTTTATCGATATATCCTTTTGGAAGTTCAAACTCTACTTGCGTTTCAAACGGGGTTGCTGACATACAAAATCACTCTTTCTCTCTAATTTCTCTCCTTACGCCAAAACTAAAAGCGCAAGGAGAGAATAACAATATTGAAAATTTTATTTTTAATTATTAACCTGCTGCTACGCTAACGTCACGTTTAATTCCTTCGTGAGCAAGAACCAAAGTTTCAATCAATATTTCTGAGCTATCTGCACTTAAATCTCCTGATTGATAACTCTTCGGCCAAGCGTTTATTACGCTCCAGCTTGCTGTAGGATTTGCGCCATTATCAAAAAGCGTAATCGTTGCGTTTACAGGCGTAAAGTTGCTTCCTTCGAGGAAATCGTTAAAGAAGTTATAGAGTAATGGGTTTGAATATAAACCTTTTGTAAGCGTTAAATCACCATAAGATACGAGTCCCGGTAATTTTCTTACTGTTAAATATCCAAATCCGCCTTCTCTGTAAGATGTTTCCTCAACTTCTGTTGAGAAACCTTGAACTTCTTTGAAGGATGTTGTTCCAAGTCCTTCGAAAGTAGCTGTAAATCTAAATCCTCTTAATGGTGAGGATAATCCATTTGTTATAGAAGCACGTGTTGAAAGTACTTCTGTACCTAATTCTTGAATTCCTGAAGTTGCTAATCCATCCGGCATTTAAATCTTTCCCCTTCCTTTTTAAAATTTATTTATTATTCGCCAGTTTTTTGTGTAATTCTGAAGATTACAAACTCAGCAGGTTTAACCGGTGCTACACCGATTACACAAATTAATCTACCGTTGTCTATATCATCTTTTGACATTGTGTTTGGACCGATATCAACAAAGAATGCATCCGCCGGTGATCCTCCAACAAGTGCTCCTGTTCTCCAAACACCTTCTAAGAATAATTCAATTGTTCTCTTTACTCTTGACCAAAGTGTTGCATCGTTTGGTTCGAATACTACCCAATTTGTATTTGCTTTTATGGATTCTTCCAAATAGATGAACAAACGTCTTACGTTGACATATTTCCAAAGCGGCTTGGACGAAGCTGTTCTTGCTCCCCAAACTCTTATTCCTGATCCAGGGAATTTTCTTATAAGGTTGACGCCTTTTGGGTTGAGAAGATCTTGTTCGGCAACATTATAATTTACAAATAATCCCGTACAATTTGCAACAACTTCATTTGCCGGTGCTTTATGAACACCTCTTGAATTATCGCTTCTTGCATATATACCCATAATTGAACCCGAAGGTGGTATAAACGTATCTTTTTTATCAAGTGGGTCAAATACTTGGAGCCACGGATGATACATTGCACAATAATCGCTATCTACAATATCACGATGTGCCATTATATCTGCTACTGTCTTTGCAGTCATAGGCATATCTAAAACCGCAAATCTGCTTCCAAGTTTTTCGCAATGTGCAACAAGCGAAAGTTGAACATTTGCGCTGACAATTCCGGGAACTGCCATAATATTTACGTCTGTATTATCAAGAAATGCCTGTATACCTGTTCTTGAACCTGGGCCTTCGTCTGTTCCGATGAAGTCAGCTTCTGTAAGGCTTGATGCAGAACCGTTTAATCCGCCCAAGAAAGATACTTTTATTTCGTCTCCTTCTTTTCCGAATACTTGTCTAATGACATCGATTGGAGCAACTGCACCTTCGGATGGTTGAGCTTTTAAGCTTACCATTTCTGATTTTTCTACAACTTTTTCGATGAATGAAGGTGAAGAAGCATTAAATGATACTCCATTATATTTTTCAACATCTCCATCGCAATCGACTACAACGTCTAATTCGCATACACGAATTGTGATTTTTGGTAAAAGATTTTCGTCAATTACATTTCCTTCAAAAGGTGATTCAAATGTAACCAAGTTTCCTGTTGTGTTTTTGATGACGTTATATTGAACTTCATCAAGTCCTTCAACAGCTACTACATCTCCTACTGCAAATCCTGTTGCATTTTTTAAACGATATCTTGCATCGCCTAAATCTTCAAGTATTTGCGATTTGCTTCCTATTGCATCTTTGAATGTTACTATTAATGAATTTCCCCATGCTCCTGGGTTGGTAGCTTGTAAATCAATTACGCCTTCTTTACCTTCTACGCATTTAGCTTTTGCTATAACTGCGTCGGAAGGAGCAACTCTCATTACGAATGCTTTTGAACCTCCATTAATAAAGAAGTGATTTACTGCATGCGCTAAAAATCTGTATTCGCCAAATTCACTTTCGTGCAAATAGCCGCCAAATTTACGTTTAAAATCTGCCGGACCTGTGACTAAAATTGGTGCACCTGAAACTGGCCCTCTCTCTGTAACACCTACAAATCCTGCTACACTTGTACCTACACCCTGCATTGGGGTCGGGCCGCTGTCAAATTCCTCAACATAGACTCCCGGAGATAAATATTCCGCCATAATCGTCTCGGTTCCCTACTAACTAATTAGCAAGAACCTTTCACTCCTTTCTGCAATAAAAAATATAATTTGATTTCGTCTTACAAAATACTAACATTCAAGGTGATTTTAAATATTATATTTTATAAAACGCCAAGGGTTTAAAACCCTTTTTTATTAACTATAATATAGGGAAATGAGCCCTAAACTATTGTTAAGCAAATTAATGTTGGCTTTTTAGAGAGTCCATGATTTTTTTCAATAATTTTTTTAATTCTTTTCTGTCTAGCTTTTTTACTCTCTCTTCTGAAAAATCCTTATTATTTCTATTCTTTTTTAAAATATTAATCAAAAGATTTCTGAGTTGATTATCTGTATATTTATCAATATTTTCGATATCAAAATCCAGAAAATCTAAAATTCTTTTTCTTCTTATAAATGCTTCATCTGCATCTACATACTCTTTTATATCGTTGTTTTTCATCTTTTTTATAAATTCTTCTATACACTTCAAAAGCTCTTTATTATCTTCTTCTTTTTCTTCTTTAATTTCCTTTAATTTGGAAATTTTTTTATTAATCTCTTTTTTATTGGCATTTTTTTCATTTCTTTTAAATTCCAGAAAATCAATTTGCATATCTTCCTGCTTGTCCTGATAGAGTAACTTCTTTTCATCGTCTACAATTCCGTCGTTATCTTCGACAAGCTTTTGGATATTCGATTTATTATTTTTATCGTACTTAAAACTGATATTACTGGCTTTGAATTTTTTGTTTTTTCCTCTTGAAGGCCCACCAAAATAAACATTTTCTTTTTCTATTTTGTTTATCGAAACAGCATTTTTTTGCGTTATAGACGAAGGGTTAAGCGAAAAACCGATTTCACTATTATTATTTTTATTATACTTTTGATACCCCACAGAAATCGTGCCGAAATTCGTTTTAACGTTTCCGAAAACAGTCGGCATATCTTCCATATTTCTAGTTTTAGAAGGTATAACAGAGGCAATTTTTATATTTTTTTTCAAAAAATCATATTTTTTAGAAATGCTATATTCGTAATCTTCTTCGTCGTCGCACCAATTTGCACCATTAATATTCTTGGTAACGTTTGCAACATAACTATCGACAGTATTTTCTTTTCTATTTTTTGATTTATAACTTTTGCCTTTGCTCTTAAAAGTATAGTCAACCATAAAAATTATTCTCCTCTAAAACCGCAAAAATACATTACGATAAGTATTATCCTCTCCTTTTGACAAAATACAATTTAAATTTGCAAAATAATAACAATTTTTGCTTTTCATAAGCCTTATTTCAGAAAAACTATCTATAAAATAGCAAGAAAAAATTATTTTTTGCCACAACTTAAACATATTTGCATTATATCACTACCTCAAAAAATAATCTATTAATTTTTCACTAAATAATCATATAAATATGATTATTTTATGCATGTTTGCGTATAAACATGTTTTAAAATGTCAATTTAAAGGGGATTTTTATGTATTAACCTATATTTCACGATAGTCCAAAGCTTATCGACAACGCCTCGTTTATTTTGTTCATAGATTTTTTGTCGGCTGTACCACGTTTTTCTTTAAGCCGTTTTTTATCAAGTGTCCTCACTTGTTCTAAAAGAACAACAGAATCTTTTGATAATCCACATCCTCCGGAAGATAAACTTATATGTGTAGGCAAATGAGATTTTGTTTCTTGGCTTGTTATTGCTGCCGCTATAACTGTAGGACTGTACTTATTTCCAACATCATTTTGAACTATCAAAACCGGCCGTATTCCGCCTTGTTCAGACCCAACGACAGGACTCAAATCCGCATAAAATATATCTCCTCTTTTTATTTCCATAATAAAAAACCTACCTTTTTATATGCCAAAAATTTTCTTTAAAAATATTTTTGACCAAATTGGTAAGTTTTAATCGTGTAATTCAAAAAACAAAATTGAAAAAAATAATTACTTTTCACAAAAATCACTTGACGCACAATTTTTATATTGTGTATAATCACAAACGACAACGATTTTGAAAGGGGATAACACAAGTATGGCTAGCAAAATGGAAGATCTTATAAATAGCATAGAAGAATCTTACGAGGAATTTCGAAAAGATTTCAAAAAAAAATCCGGAGAAAGCATAGAATACTTTATAAAAAAGAAAAAAAGTGATACGGGTAATTACTTAAAAAAGATAAATGAATATATTTCAATAATCAAAGAAAACAAGCATTATGTAATTAAGCCCTTCAGTAAATGGGAGGATTATAAAAAAGATCCCATAAAAGATCAATGGTATTTTTTAACACGTGACAAATATAAAGATTTAATAAATGATTTTGAAGAACTAAGAAAAAATTTATTAGCTAACAAAACATTCGATGGCAAGAAGAAACTTTCTAATGACAGCACAATAAATAGATACGAAATAAAAAATACTGTGTTTTATCATATCAATGATTTTATTTCATTAATAAAACAAATGCTGAAAATAGATCCATATGAATAATCATCAAAAAATTTATCCCAGTAATTTTGTGAATTACTGGGAGTTTTTATGCTTGAATTTGTTTAGCTAACGTGAAATCGGTTTCTATTAATTTAGAACTACTTTGCGGAGAATATGTAAACCTATCTATATGATTTTTATTATAAAAATATTTTATATTGCTACATTTATTTGAATTTTCAAAAGTATCTATTATAACCAGCTTTATTTTCATTTTATCCGGAACGATATTTTTTATATAAACACTAACCTGCATACCTTGTGTTACATTTTCGCACGGTTCTGCAAGTCCGGCCAAATTAGGTGCAAGCTCTACAAAAATACCATAATCTTCAACCGACCTGACAATTCCACTTACAGTTTCGCCTATCGAAAACATTTCAGCGTTTTCTTCCCACGTTCCCAAAAGTTCTTTATGCGTAAGATGAACCCTATTATTTTCCACGAATTTTACAACGACATTTATATCCATTCCTATATAAAATCTTTCGTTCGGGTGTGAAATCCTAGAAACAGAAATAGTATCTATAGGTAAAAATGATATTATTCCACAACCTATATCAACAAAAGCTCCAAAATTTTCCAGATGCGTAACTCTTGCCGGAATAATATCACCAGGACTTAAATTTGCAATATAGTTTTCCATACAAATTTCTTGTGCAATACGTCTTGACAAAATAGGTATATTGTCACCGGAAAGACTTTTTCTAAAACCTGTTATTACAAAACAAACAGGCCTATTTACTTTTGATATTATCGCTATATCTCTAATTAACCCTTCTTTTATCCCAATCGCACCTTCTTCACGCAAAATTATTCCACGTATACACCCCAAATCTACAACCAAATTATGCTCATTATCGCAAATTATAGCTTTTGATTCGAGTATTTTATGTTCATTATATGCATCCAAAAGACCTTGAAAAGATTTTAAATAATTTTTATTTTCAGTGCTGTTAATTAAACGCCCTTCCGGATAAAAGTCTATCATTTTATGCCCTCCACTTAAAATTCTTTTATATGACATTTATATGCAACGCTAAAATGATAATATGCGGCAAAACACTAGTTTTGAGTAAAAACCGAAAATTTTTATTAACGATTTTTTCTCTTGCCTATGTTTTGAGGAAATTTTACTATTTTTCTTCTTCTTTCTTTTATCTTTTGTAATTTAATTCTTACCCATATGCGACGATATAAAATGATCATTGATATAAAAAATGCTAACAAAAATAGTGGATGTTTAAATATATTTTTTAAAAACCTTATAGCTACCAAAATATAATTTATTTCACACTTTTCATTTGCAATTAAATCAAAAGACTTAAGTAGTTGCCCATCGTAAAATATATCAGCTTTTCCCAATACATCTCCGGGGTTAATGCTGGCATCAACACTTTTAGGAACTGATGTTTTCAATTCAATCTTATCTTTTTCAAAGTTTTTAGGCAAAGAAATATAGATATCGTTCTTAGGAAATAGAAACAACTTATCACTTTCCCAACAAACATCTAAATTTATCTGAGAAATTGGTGAATCATATTTATAAAATCTTACGGTTTTCAAATTGCCAGAAGCCCAGTTATATATATTTTTAGTATCTATCATAGCATAATTTTTGTTAATTGCCTTACCGCCTTTATCTACAGTAGGACCGCCCATAATCACACCTATGTACTGAGTATTACCGTTAATTTGAGCAAAAGATGCTAAGCACCTTCCGGCTTGACTTAAATAACCCGTTTTAATTCCTTTTACAAACGAACAATAATATTCCCCACCGTTTTTTGGGTCCATCATTTTGTTGGTATTTACAATCGGGTCTCGTTCATCGTTAAAAATATTGCTCTCAACTTTAGATACAATTTCCGCAAAAATTGGTATGTTCATAGCATATTTTGCTATTTTAAAAATGTCTTTTGCGGTTGAATATTGATTTTCGTCATAAAAACCATCCGGATTCATAAAATTGGTATTTGTACACCCAAGCTCTTTGGATTTTTCATTCATTTGGTTTACGAATTCACTAATATTCCCGTCTCCCGCAAAATGTCCAAGCACCATCGCTGCATCTCCGGAAGAACATATCAGCATACATTGCATTAAATTATATACAGATATTTCTTCAGTAGGCTTTAATTTTACTCCTGAACTTTCAGGGTCAACTTTATCCAAAACTTCTTGAGAAACTATAACTTTTGTTTCATATATATTTTTTATTTTTTCATATGCTACAATAAAAGTCATCATTTTTGTAAGTGACGCCGGACTTCTTTTTTTATCTGCATTTTTTTCTACTATTGCTGTATTTGTCCTTAAATTTTCTACATATGCAGCGTCTGAATATATTTCATCACTATAAAACGTTGCAAGTTTTGCATATCCACAAACGCAAAACATTAAATATAAACTACAGCTTAGAAACAATATTATCTTTTTTTTCATAAATTTCTGCCTTTCAAAATTTATATTATATAAATAACGAAAATCGGTATAAAATATACCGATTTTCTTAAACCGTAAAAAACTATATTGATACATTTAATTTATTACTGAATATTTAAGTTTTCTAATTCGTCAGATATTTCCTCATTTTGAATTTCAGCCGTTTCTTCTTTTGACTCGGTATCTTCTTTTACTTTCTCAATTGATAAATCTCTATATCTGGGAATACCGGTTCCGGAAGGCAAAAGTTTACCGATTATAACGTTTTCTTTTAATCCGGACAATGGATCAATTTTACCTTTTATTGCCGCATCTGTAAGAACTTTTGTGGTTTCCTGGAACGATGCTGCTGCTAAGAATGAATCTGTTGCAAGAGAAGCTTTTGTTATACCCAAGAATATAGGAGTATATGTAGCTTCTTTTAATTCTGTTTCACCTTGAGCGATTTTTGTTCTTATTTCATCGTTAATCTTTAAAATTTCGGATTTATCAACAACTGCATTCTCAAGTAATCCTGTATCTCCCGGCTCTTCAACACGAACTTTTTGCATCATCTGACGAACAATAACCTCGATATGCTTATCGTTAATGTCAACGCCCTGCATTCTGTAAACTCTTTGTACTTCTTTAATTAAGTACGCCTCTACTGCTTCAGGACCTTTTACCGCAAGCAAATCGTGTGGATTTACAGAACCTTCGGTAATCATATCACCGGCGTCAATTATTTGTCCTTCTTCTACGCAAACTCTTGAACCAAAAGGTATCAAATATGAACGTTCCTCACCGGTTTCTTCGTTATATACAATTACATTTTTGTTTTTCTTTACTTCTTCAAAACGTACTATACCTGTAATTTCGCTTATAATAGCCAAACGTTTTGGTTTACGTCCTTCGAATAATTCTTCAACACGTGGCAAACCTTGAGTTATATCTTCCGAACCTGCGATACCACCTGTGTGGAACG
>CAMJYS010000033.1 GCA_946410005.1 uncultured Clostridia bacterium
ACCACAATAAACTGCAATTCGTTTGATCATACAACTACTCTCCTTTAATATTTTATATATAGTTTACCGCCGTCTTCATCAAGTTCACATTTTACGTCGTTCGTAAAAATTCCAACGTTAATCATACCATATTCAATATAATACGGACAATAATGACGCTGACCTTTTTGCCAAATTAACTTCGTTTGCCCTCTTGCTCCGTTTTTTATAAGAATTACTATATTCTCTTTTTCTTCAATTTTTACTATGCAAGTTCTAAAAACTTCAGGGTTATTATCAGAATACTCGTTATAGGTTATATAAATTTTGTCCCCAACTTTGTTTATATTTCCCACTGTTTTTATGCTTACTTTGTCTTTTTCTCCGTCCAAGCTACGAACGGAAGATATTTCAACTATATAATCTTCTTTAATTACAACCACTCCTTACTTTTCATCTTCTATATTAACTTTATTGACGAAATCAGACATATCCTCATTTAAAAACAATCTAGCATTACAAGAAAACTGATTTTTACATCCGCTTACAAAAAAATCGCATTTACCTAATTTGTTATTTTTTGTATTTAAATTTGTTTTTTCAATATATTCTTTAACAAATTTTGCGGTTTCTTCGCCGGAATCAATTATTGAAATATCTTTTCCGGACGATTTTTTTATAACATCTTTTATTAATGGATAATGCGTACATCCTAAAATTATAGTATCAATATTTTGGCTTAAGAGTATATTCACATATTCTTTTACCGCCAAAACAAGTTCTTCGCTTTCTTCGTCTATATTGCCTCTTTCGATTATCGGAACAAGTTTAGGGCAGCCAATCGTAAAGATCTGACAGCTCGAATCAATTTTATTAATTTCAGCTTTATATGCTCCGCTTTTAGCAGCCGCTTCGGTACACATTACGCCTATTTTTTTATTTTTGGTAGAATTAACAGCAGCTTTACAAGTAGGAACTATTACTCCGATTACATCTACACTCGAATTTTTTGGCACAACATTTAAATACGAACTTACTGTACCGCATGCCGCTACTACTATTTTACATTTTTTAGAAACCAAAAAATTTATATCTTGTTTTGCGTATTCTAAAATCGTTTCTTTCGATTTTACGCCATATGGAACTCTTTTTGTATCGCCAAAATAAATATAATTTTCGTTTTTTAAAATATTCCTGAGAGCTTTTAGCACGCTAAGACCACCTACACCGGAATCAAAAACTCCGATTGGACTACAAAAATTGTAATCAATTGAATCCAAATTTATTTTTCCTTTCTGATAAATTTTCATTTTTAATTCATTGCTAAACATATAAGTTTATCGATAAGCTCGCTAAAACATATGCCACTTTTTTCCATGAGTTTGGGATACATACTTATATTAGTAAATCCCGGAAATGTATTTATTTCGTTTAAAATTACATTTTGCGTATCGTTCTCGACAAAAAAGTCTACTCTTGAAAGTCCTTTACAGTCCATTACTCTATAGGCTTTTATCGCTTCTTTTTTTACTTTTTCTAAAACTTCGTTCGAAACTCTTGCGGGAATAAAAAGTTCAGATGTTCCGTTAATATACTTTGCTTCATAATCATAAAAATCATTAGAAGGTGCAATTTCTCCGGGGACTGACGCTATCGGATTTTCATTCCCTAAAACTGCACACTCGACTTCTTTTCCGACAATTCCTTCTTCGATTAATATTCTGTCATCCTCTTTTGCAGCAATTTCTATTGCATTTTTTAATTCTTCTCGATTACTTGCTTTGCTTACTCCGACAGATGAACCCGCATTTGACGGCTTTACAAACATAGGATACTTACCTATAACTTTTTCGGTATCGTCCATGCATTTTTCAGGGTAGTTTTTAAATTCATATTCATAAAACCAATGGTATTTCGGCTTAGATATTCCATTTGCTGCCAAAACAGTATTTGTAACTATTTTATCCATGCAACAACAAGCGCCTAATACATCGCAACCAACAAATGGTATTTTTGCCAACTTAAACAAACCTTGAATCGTTCCGTCTTCTCCGTTTTTGCCGTGAAGAACAGGAATAACAACATCAATATTTATTGTTTCATACTTCCCGTTTTCACAAACAACCAACCCTTTTATATCTGAATCCGGAGAAATAAACGCTGACTTATTATTTTCGTCATTTTCCCATTCGCCACTAGGTATTTTAGAAATATCTCCGGAAAATAAAATCCATTTTCCAAGTTTAGTTATACCGATTAAATATAAATTATATTTTTCTTTTGAAATATTTTTTATTATAGATTCAGCCGAAACTCTTGACACATCATGTTCCGACGACACTCCTCCGAAAATTATTCCGACATTTAACTTTGCCATATAAAATCCTCCAAATAACTAAAATTATTATTCTTAACTTATTATATCACTAGTAGAACTTAAATGTTATATAATAATATTTAAGATTAAAAAAATATTTTTAGAATTAAAATTTGAAAACTTGACCAAAACATGTATAATTTTATGTATAATTTAAATACTCAAAAATTTGCTTATCAAAAATAATACTTATAAAGGAGTTTTTGTACTATGAAAAAAGAAAAGAAATCAAAAAGAATATTAGTAATCGGAACGGGCGGAACTATTGCCGGAAAAGGCGACAATTTCAAAACTTCAGACTATACTGCAGCACAAATAAAAATAGAAGACTTAGTTAACGAAGTATGTGAAAATACTATTCATGACAACATTGATACAGTAGATTATTTTAACATAGACAGTTGTGATATGACATTCGAAAAATTAATAAAGTTGTCTGATTTTATTAATAAAAATTCTCAAAAAGAAGATTATGACGGATTTGTAATTACACACGGAACAGATACTTTGGAAGAAACTGCGTATTTTCTAAATCTAACCGTAAAAACTCAAAAACCTGTCGTAATAACGGGAGCAATGAGACCGCATACCGCATTGGGTGCAGACGGACCGATGAATTTATATCAAGCAATTTCCCTCGCAAAAAGCGAAGAAGCTATAAATAAAGGCGTATTGGTTGTATTTTCTGACACAATATATAGTGCAAGAGATGTTTCTAAAATTAATACATTTAAGCCCGCGGCGTTCGGACAAAAAGACTTGGGCTGTCTAGGATATATGCGAGATGAAAACGTATTTTTTTATAATTCACCTACTAAAAAACATACAATATATTCAGAATTTGATATTTCATATTTAGAAAATTTACCAAAAGTAGAAATTGTAATGTTTTATCCTAGTGCTGATATTAAAATTTTAGATTATGTTTCAAAAGATTGCGATGGAATTGTTCTGGCGGGTGCCGGATGTGGAAATGTCAGCACATCTTGGAGTGAAAAAGTTAAGAAAATTATTTCTTCAGGGATTCCGGTTGTGAGGTCATCTAGGATTGCAAATGGCGTTGTAACCTATAACGAAAAAACTATTCACGAAAAAGGCATTTTTGCGGAAAATTTATCGCCTTTAAAATCAAGAATTTTACTTTCTTTGGCTCTGACTAAATCAACTAATCTCGAAGAAATACAAAAATTCTTTTTAGAATATTAATTTTTTCAAAACACTTATCATTGTCTGATAAGTGTTTTGTTTTTAAAACAGAACTATACATATTCGACAGGCTGTTAATAAACATAATGAAAAGGAATATAATAAAATTTAACAAATAAATTCATTTTAAAAATTAAGAGGAGCGGCTTATGGATTTTAAAATAAAATCGGATTTTAAATTGCAAGCTGATCAGATTCAAGCTGTAAAAAATTTAAGCAGTGGTATTAATTCCGGCATTAAAGAACAAACGCTTTTAGGTGTTACAGGTTCCGGAAAAACTTTTACTATGGCGAATATCATAGAGCAAACTCAAAAGCCGACTTTGATTCTTGCTCACAACAAAACTCTTGCCGCTCAACTTTGCAGTGAATTTAAAACTTTTTTCCCGGACAATGCAGTTGAATATTTCGTATCATACTACGACTACTATCAAACGGAAGCTGATATTTCGTCCACGGATACGTATATAGAAAAAGATTCTGCAATAAACGACGAAATAGACAAACTAAGGCATTCGGCAACTTCTGCTTTATCGGAAAGACGAGATGTTATAATCGTTTCAAGCGTTTCTTGTATATATAGTTTAGGAAACCCTATCGATTATCGCACTATGGTTATATCTTTAAGGCTTGGAATGACGAAAAGCCGCGACGATTTAGTAAGAAAATTGATAGAAATTCAGTATGAACGCAATGACGTAAACTTAACTCGAAATAAATTTAGAGTTAGAGGCGATGTTTTAGAAATTTTCCCTGCAATGTCGAGCAACTATCTAATCAGAGTCGAATTTTTCGGATATGAAATCGACAGAATATGCGAAGTTAATCCGATTACAGGTCAAATCGAAAAACTTTTAAAACATGTTGCTATCTATCCTGCTTCTCATTACATTGTTTCGAAAGACAAATTAGAAAAATCACTCTTAAAAATAGAAGACGAAATGCACGAGCGAGTAGAATTTTTTAGAAAAAACAACAAGTTAATAGAAGCTCAGAGAATTGAACAAAGAATAAAATATGACATCGAACTTTTAAGAGAAGTTGGATTTTGCAAAGGAATAGAAAATTATTCGGGCATAATGTCAGGTCGAGAACCTGGAAGCCCGCCATTTACACTTTTCGATTATTTTCCGGACGATTTTCTATTATTTATAGACGAATCGCACGTTACACTTCCTCAAGTAAGAGCAATGTATGCCGGCGACAGGGCTAGAAAATCAAATTTGATAGAACACGGGTTTAGACTCCCGTCAGCTTACGACAATCGTCCTATGACTTTTGATGAATTTTACAGCAAAATAAATCAAGTTGTTTTTGTAAGCGCTACACCCGGCGATTTTGAACTTGAAAAAAGCGAAAATATTGTTGAGCAAATAATACGCCCGACGGGACTTTTAGACCCTGAAATTGATGTACGACCAATTGACGGACAAATTGATGATTTATTAGGCGAAATAAACGATAGAATAAGCAAAAAAGAGAGGGTTTTGATAACTACTCTAACTAAGAAAATGGCCGAGGATTTAACAACATATCTTTCTGACTTAAACATAAAAGTTAAATATCTTCACAGCGATGTTGATACAATAGAACGAATGGAAATAATAAGAGATTTACGTCTTGGCAATTTTGATGTTTTAGTCGGGATAAATCTTTTAAGAGAAGGACTGGACATACCCGAAGTTTCGCTAGTTGCTATTTTAGACGCAGACAAAGAAGGCTTTTTAAGGTCCGAACGCTCGTTAATTCAAACAATCGGAAGAGCTGCTAGAAACGCTAACGGAAAAGTTATTATGTACGCCGACACAGTAACTCGCTCAATGGAGATTGCAATAAACGAAACTAACAGAAGAAGAAGTATACAAATTGAATACAACAAAGAACACAATATTACTCCTAAAACTATAATTAAAAACGTTTCGGATGTATTAGCAATATCAAGTAGCGAAACGCTTAAATCTCCGAAAAAGCAGAAGAAAATGTCTAAATCCGAAAAAGAAAAACTTATCGACGAACTTACTAAAAAAATGAAATATGCCGCTAAAATGCTCGAATTTGAACGTGCTGCATTTTTAAGAGATGAAATCGAAAAATTAAAATAAAAAGGACTGATAGTTATTAAAAATATAGTTATTAAAGGTGCAAAAGAACACAATTTAAAAAACGTAGATTTAACTATACCGAGAGATAAATTTATAGTTTTTACGGGCCTTTCGGGCTCGGGAAAATCCTCTCTGGCTTTTGACACAATATATGCAGAAGGTCAAAGAAGATATATTGAGTCGTTGTCTTCATACGCAAGAATGTTTTTAGGTCAAATGGACAAGCCGAATGTTGAAAGCATAGAAGGGCTTTCTCCTGCTATATCAATTGACCAAAAAACAACTTCTAAAAATCCCCGTTCAACCGTTGGAACAATCGTTGAAATTTACGACTATTTAAGACTTCTTTACGCAAGAATAGGCGTTGCACATTGTCCTATTTGCAATCGTGAAATTTCTCCGCAAACAATTGACCAAATAGTCGATAAAGTTATTAATTTAGGCAATGGCAAAAAGATTCAAATCCTGTCTCCTATCGCCAGAGGAAAAAAGGGAACTTACGCAAAAGAAATTGAAAATATTAGAAAAAATGGTTTTGTAAGAGTAAGAATTAACGGCGAAATATTTGATTTAGCTGATGACATAAAATTAGAAAAAAACAAAAAGCATAATCTGGAAATTATTGTTGACAGAATAGTTATATCCGAAGATATTCGTTCAAGACTTTCGGAAGCAATTGAAACTGCTACAAATTTTTCGGG
This sequence comes from uncultured Clostridia bacterium, assembly GCA_946410005.1. Taxonomy (GTDB): domain Bacteria; phylum Bacillota; class Clostridia; order Oscillospirales; family Acutalibacteraceae; genus UMGS1491. The sequence goes on from CAMJYS010000033.1 coordinate 6,366, forward strand.
CGGACTTGTTATTATAAACGTTGACTTAAAAGAAGATATTCTTTTTTCGAAAAATTTTTCTTGTCCTGAACATAATATCGGTTTCGAAGAACTTTCTCCGAGAATGTTTTCGTTTAACAGTCCTTTTGGAGCATGCAAAAAATGTACGGGTCTTGGCGTTTTCATGAAAATCGACCCGGAGCTAATTATTCCTGATAAGTTTAAATCTATAAACGACGGCGGGATAAAAGGAAGCGGTTGGTCTATGGAAGGAAACAGTATTGCCAATATGTACTTCGAAGCTCTTTCTAAAAAATATAAATTTTCGCTAGACACTCCTATTTCTGACATTCCAAAAGAAATTATTGATATCATCCTTTACGGTACAAAAGGAGAAACTTTGGATTTAGTTAGAAATACCGAACACGGACAGGCTAGATACAAACGTACTTTTGAAGGAATAATAACCAACCTCGAAAGACGATATATGGAAACTCAAAGCAACTGGATTAAATCGGAAATAGAAGCTTTTATGAGCGCAATACCTTGCAGTGAATGTGGCGGCAAAAGGCTTTCGAAAGAAAGTTTAGCGGTAACTGTTGGCGGAATTAATATTTCTGATTTTTGCGACAAATCCATAAAAGATTGCTTGATATTCACGAAAAATTTAAAACTCGGAGAAAAAGAAAAAATCATCTCAGAACCGATATTAAAAGAAATAAATTCAAGACTGGAATTTTTACAAAGTGTCGGACTTGAATATCTTACTCTTTCTCGAAAAGCAGGAACACTTTCGGGCGGAGAAAGCCAAAGAATAAGATTAGCAACTCAAATTGGCTCATCTCTTACAGGAGTTTTATATATTTTAGACGAACCAAGTATCGGGCTTCATCAACGAGACAACGCTAAATTAATCGGAACGCTACAAAAGTTAAGAGATTTAGGTAACACGGTTATAGTTGTCGAACACGACGAAGAAACTATGTACGCAGCGGATTTTATAGTTGACGTTGGACCCGAATCAGGTATAAACGGAGGTTATATAACTTGCGCAGGAACTATCGGCGACATAAAAAATTGCAAAAATTCAATAACAGGGCAATACTTAAAAGCCGAAAAATTTATACCAATTCCTAAAACAAGAAGAAAAGGTAACGGCGAATTTTTGAAAGTAATCGGTGCAAGCGAAAACAACTTAAAAAATATCGACGTAGAAATTCCGTGCCAAACAATGACTTGCGTTACGGGGATTTCAGGCTCCGGGAAATCAACACTCGTTAATGAAATTATATACAAAGATTTATCGTCTAAACTTAATGGTTCTAAATTAAAACCGGGAAAGCACAAAGAAATTTTAGGCATTCAAAATTTTGATAAAGTTATTGATATTAGCCAATCGCCAATCGGTAGAACTCCTCGTTCTAATCCTGCAACTTACACCGGTGTGTTTACCGACATTAGAGAACTTTTTGCTTCGACGAATGATGCAAAATCACGAGGATTTAGTAGCAGATCGGAAGAGCGTCGTGTAGGGAAAGAGTGTAGATCTCGGTGGT
>CAMJYS010000034.1 GCA_946410005.1 uncultured Clostridia bacterium
TGACTGGAGTTCAGACGTGTGCTCTTCCGATCTTTTGTCAATTACATTGATGTATTCCGCACCTCTTACTTTAGCTGCAATTGGAGGAGTAATTTCAGAGCGTTCCGGTGTTGTAAATATAGGTATTGAAGGTATGATGAGCATAGGAGCACTTGCCGGAGCAACCGTCGGATATTTTACGCATAGTGCGTGGTTAGGATTTTTGTGCGCAGGATTAGCGGGTGGCCTTTTAGCACTTTTGCATGCAGTTGCCTCAATTACTTTTAGAGCCGATCAAACTGTTTCGGGAATAGCGATAAATCTAATCGGTCCGGGGCTCTCGGTGTTGTTAGCTAGATATTTCTTCAACGGTGCAACAACGACGTTACCGGTTCCAAATAAATTACCAAAAGTTATCGATCAGCAAAATTTAAAAGTTACTATGTTTAGGGGACTAAATATAGACATAACGGTTTTAATAGCGTTTTTAGTGGTATTTGTTACATGGTTTGTGTTTTATCAAACAAAATGGGGACTTAGAATACGTGCAATGGGAGAACATCCTGCGGCGGTAGATACATTAGGCGTATCGGTTTATAAATCAAGATATGCTTGTGTTATAATCTCGGGAATTTTAGCAGGACTTGGTGGCGGAACAGTTACGCTTGCAATTATTTCGCAATTTACGCCAACTGCAATAAGCGGTCAAGGATTTATAGCGTTAGCGGCTGTAATATTCGGGAAATGGCGTCCGTTCGGAACGTATTTTGCATGTTTGCTTTTCGGATTTTCGCAAGCTTTGGTAATAATTCTAGGCGACGGAAATGTTGTAGTTCCATCAACGCTTTTGGCAATGATACCATATATTTTAACAATCATAGTTTTGATAATTTTCGTCGGACGTTCGTCTGCACCAAAAGCATCAGGCGTTCCGTACGAGAAAGGTATCAGATAATTTGTTAACGAGAGGATAATTGTTTTGGATATAAATGAAATTTTATCAAAAGTAGACCATACGCTTTTAAGTCAGACTTCGACTTGGGAAGAAATAAAATCTATTTGCGATGATGGGATGAAATATAAAACAGCCTCGGTTTGTATTCCTCCTTGCTATGTAAAATCAGCTAAGGAATATGTAAAAGATAGTTTGAAAATTTGTACCGTGATAGGATTTCCGAATGGATACAGCACACTTGAAACAAAGCTTTTCGAAACTCAAAACGCTTTAAATTCAGGTGCCGATGAGATAGATATGGTTATAAATTTAGGAGATGTAAAGCAGAAAAAATTTGAAGCAATTGAAAACGAAGTCAGAAAAATAAAATCAGTTTGCAAAGATAAAATTTTAAAAGTTATAATTGAAACTTGCTTGCTTACAGACGAAGAAAAAATAAAAATGTGCGAAGTGATTTCAAAATCCGGAGCAGATTATATAAAAACTTCAACGGGATTTTCAAAGTCTGGTGCAACAATTCACGATGTGGAACTTTTTAAAAATAATATAAGCGATAGCGTAAAAATAAAAGCTGCCGGCGGAATAAGTAGTTTGGAAGATGCGGAAAATTTTTTGAAAGCGGGAGCATCAAGATTAGGTACGAGCAGGATTGTGAAATTAGTAAAAAATATGTAAATTTAATATTTTAAAGGGAGAACTTAATTGTGCGGATATACGATATAATTCAGAAAAAAAGAGATAATAAGCAATTAAATATGCAAGAAATAGAATTTGTAATAAATGGATATGTTAATGGCGAAATCGAAGATTATCAGATGTCTGCATTTTTAATGGCGGTGTATTTTAATGGCATGCAAGACGAAGAATGCGCTAATTTTACAAAATGTATGCTAAACTCAGGCGAGACGATGGATTTATCGGAAATAAACGGGATAAAAGTCGATAAGCATAGTACAGGCGGAGTAGGAGACAAAACTACACTTATAGTAGCTCCGATTGTAGCAGCTTGCGGAGCAAAAGTCGCAAAAATGTCAGGTCGAGGGCTTGGACACACAGGGGGGACGATAGATAAACTAGAATCAATTTCCGGTGTGAAATTAGACCTCCCGAAAGAGCGTTTTTTCGAAATAGTTAATAAAGTTGGTTGTTGCGTTGTGAGTCAAAGCGGGAATTTAGTCCCGGCAGATAAAAAAATATATGCTTTAAGGGATGTTACAGCGACGGTTGAAAGTATGCCACTTATAGCTTCCAGTATAATGAGCAAGAAATTAGCTTCGGGCGCAGACTGCATATTGCTCGACGTTAAAGTCGGTAGCGGTGCGTTCATGAAAACGAAAGAAGACGCTATTAATCTTTCGAAAATCATGGTTAATATCGGAGAACATTGCGGCAAAAAAGTTGTTGCGATAATAACCGATATGAACGAACCACTCGGAAATGCTATCGGTAATGCGATAGAAGTTTGGGAAGTATGCAAAGTATTAAAAGGCGAAGGGCCAAAAGACCTTAACGATATTTGCATATGTCTTGCAACTAATATGTTGTACCTTGCGAATAAAGGTACTATAGAAGAATGCGAAAAAATGGTACTTGACTCAATAAAATCAGGAAAAGCATTAGAAAAATTCAAAGAAATGATATCGGAGCAAGGCGGAAATTTAGAAAAATTTATTGACGCTGATAATTACAATATTGATTTTAAAGTAAAACACGAAGTCTTCTTAGGTAAAAATGGATATGTTTCATCTATGGACACCGAAAAAATCGGAAAAGCCGCTATGGTTTTAGGTGCGGGAAGAAAGAAAAAAGAAGACAAAATTGATTATAGTGCGGGAATAATGCTTAATAAGAAAATCGGAGATAAAATTTCCAGAAACGAGTGTTTTGCCGAGTTATATTCTTCGAGTTTAGAAAAGTGCTTAGAAGCCGAAAATATTTTAAAAGAAGCTGTAATAACTAGCCAAAATAGCGTTCAAGAGAAAAAATTAATTAAAGCGAAAGTAGTCGCTGATGAAGTTGAAATTTTTTAGCAAGGAAAAAGTTTAATATGAATTTAGAAGAAGCAAAATTAATTGCGAAAAAATATAGGGAAGAAATAGAGTATCATAATAAGAAATATTACGAAGAAGATGCTCCTGAAATAGACGATTTTGAATATGATAAGCTTGTACGAAATTTGGAAGAGCTGGAAGAAAAATTCCCCGAATTGTTAAAACAGTCTTCTCCTACTCAGAAAGTCGGAGGAAAAGCATCTCAAAAATTTTCTCCTGTTGTTCACGAAGTTAAAATGGAAAGTCTTCATGATTCTTTTTCCATTGAAGAAATAATTTCTTTTGAAAAAAAAGTAAGGGTAGCAGTTAAAAGTCCAAAATATGTAGTGGAACCCAAGATAGACGGGCTTTCTGTTTCTGTTGAATATCAAAACGGCAAACTTGTTAGAGCTTCAACACGAGGAGATGGATTTGTTGGCGAAGATATAACCGAAAATATTTTGACTATATCTTCACTGCCTAAAAAAATTAGTAGTGATGTTTCTTATTTAGAAGTTCGTGGCGAAGTTTATATGTCAAAAGAAAACTTTTTAAATCTTATAAGATATCAAGAATCTGAAGGAGTTAAAAGTTTTAAAAATCCAAGAAATGCCGCTGCCGGTTCTTTAAGACAAAAGGATGCAAAAATAACGGCGTCGAGGAATTTAGATATTTTTATATTCAATATTCAAAAAATTGACGGCAAAGAATTCAAGTCGCATAAAGAATCGTTAGAGTTCTTGAAAAACTTATCGTTGCCTATTGTACCGATGTGTACCGAATGCGAAAATATAGAAGAAATTTTGAGGGAAATAGAACGTATCGGAAACATAAAATCGGAATTACCTTATCAAACCGACGGAGCGGTAGTTAAGCTCGATTTATTAAAAGAAAGAGATTTACTTGGTAGTACATCTAAATTTCCACGTTGGGCAGAAGCGTTTAAATACCCACCTGAGGAGAAAAAAACCGAGCTTTTAGATATCGAAATAAATGTAGGGCGAACAGGTGTTCTTACTCCGGTTGGAATCTTAGCACCAGTTTTTGTTTCGGGAAGTACAATAAGCCGAGTAGTTCTTCATAATCAAGATTTTATATCAGAAAAAGATATAAGAATCGGAGATATGGTTGTTATCCGAAAAGCAGGAGAAATAATACCCGAAGTAGTTAAAGTGGATTCTCATAAAGAAAATTCAGAGCAATTTGTGTTCCCAAAAGTTTGCCCGTCATGCAAATCGGAAGTTGTAAAAGTCGAAGGGGAAGTTGCGCTTAGGTGCGTTAATATGGATTGTCCTGCTCAGCTTTTAAGAAACTTGATTCATTTTGTATCAAAAGGCGCAATGGATATAGATGGTCTCGGCGAGACTATTGTAAAAAATATGGTCTCGCAGAATATTATCAAATCTGCGCATGATATATATAATTTAAAACTTGAAGATATATCTTCTATGGAAAGAATGGGAGATAAGTCTGCTGAAAACTTGATAAATTCGATAGAAAAATCGAAATCAAGAGGGCTGGATAAATTTATTTTTGCGCTTGGAATACGTCATGTAGGCCAAAAAGCGTCAAAGCTTATAGCAAAAACGTTTAAGAGTATCGATAATCTTATGATTGCTGATGAAGAAGATATAAGTCAAATAGACGGCATAGGTGATATAATTGCGAAGAGTATAGTTTCATATTTTAAAATACCTCAAAATATAGAGTTGATTGAAAATTTGAAGAATTGTGGTATAAATATGGAATTTAAAGACAATGTGATTGATAATAAATTAATCGGAAAATCGTTTGTTTTAACGGGAACACTTCAAAAATACACTCGCACGGAAGCTTCTAAATTAATAGAATCACTAGGCGGAACAGTTACATCGAGTGTGTCGAAAAAAACAAGTTATGTTTTGACCGGTAGTGAGCCCGGAAGTAAAGTTGATAAGGCGAAAAAATTAGGCGTAGATATAATTTCCGAAGAAGAATTTGAGAATATGATAAGTTAGAAAAATCTCGATATTGATTTTTTCAATATCGAGATTTCGTGTTATTATTTTACATAGTTTAAAGGATTTTTTGCAGAACCTGATTCATGTATTTCGTAGTGCAGATGCGCACCGGTTGAATGTCCTGTTGAACCAATTTTGCCGATTACTTCACCTTTTTTTATAGTTTGACCTTCTTTTACTGATATACTGCTACAATGAGCATAAAGTGTTTCGTATCCGTCCTTATGAGAAATAACTACATAATTACCGTATCCATTTTTATCAAATTTTACTGATTTTACAGTGCCATTTTCAGAAGCGACAATATCTTGCCCTGTTATATTGCTATCGGCTATATCAATACCACTATGTAATTTACCCCATCTTTGGCCGAAAGGACTGGTTACGTTGTGACTATATGGTACGGGCCAAATTAATTTAAACTCTTCTTTTGTGCCGACAATTTCTACTTGTGGTATGGTTTCACTTGCCATATTGCTTTCAATTTCTTGGCGGTTTATTTCTGTTCCGTTTTTTGAATAATTCACTTTGAAAGTTGTTTCCAATATACCATTTTTGCCTTCTTGTTTGACATGTCTGTAGGAAACTTCTTTTTCATTATCTTTCTCAATTTGAGTTTCAAAAGGTATTTCTTTTTCTTCAGTTATGATTTTAAATAAATTTATATTTAAAAGTTTCTTTTCTTCTTCAACGCTAATTTCATCATCTACATGTATTTTGTCGGTATATGATAAATTATTTAAATCAAATAACTTATTAACGTCCATTCCGAATTTATCCGCAATACCTTCAATTGTATCATTTTCTTTTACCGTATAAAATTCGGATTTTTTTACATTTCCTTTTAAAATCTTTTCTATCTCTTTAATAGATTTAAACTCATTGTCTGAGAAACTGCCATCTTTTATTTCTATATTTTCTGAAAATTCCGCTTTAAAATTTGTTTTTGATTCGGTATCTTTGAGAATTTGATCTAATAAATTGTCAACTTCTTCTTTGTTATCAGCAACAGTAACTAATTTTTTATCTACGTAAATACCATAACCTTTGCGTGTTTTCTCTTGAGATTTTTCTATAATTTTATTTTTTACATCATCAGAAGAATTACAAGATTCATCTCTGTTAACTGGAGTTAATTTTATTTGAGTTGAAGAAAGTTTTGTGACGTTATTTGTGTTTTTGTTTAATTGGTCTACGGCCATTGAGTTCGCTTCTTCATAAATTTTATCGTTTTGAACAGTAGCGATTATTTGTCCGTCATATTCTATTGCTAATCCATAATTTTGATTGTTTAAATATAAAGCGGTTGCTAAAAACGAAGTCGCTGAAAACATTAAAGGCATACTCTTTTTTATAAATGTTGCAATTGATTTTTTACTTAAAACCATAAAATTGAAAACCCTTTCATTTAACATTCTTTTTTGTTAACTTAATAACTACATCTTCTTATTATATTATAACAAAAAATTACAAAAAAGCAACAGTTTATGACTAATTTTGTACGTATACACATTTTTTTATTCTATAAATTAACCAAAATGTTGATTTTATACAAAAAAATAAACATCTCTAGAATTTATAAGTTTCAAAAAGTAACAATTCTAAAAATGTTTGATATTTTTCAGGTGTTTAATTTTATATATCAAGATGATTTTTTAGATAATTTTTGAATTGGTCAGAAATTTCTGGGTGTTCCAATCCAAATTCCACATTTGCTTGAATAGCGCCAAATTTATTTCCTATATCATATCGCTTGCCTTCAAAATCAACTGCTATTATTCCATTTTGATTTGATATTTTTTTCATGGCGTCTGTTATTTGAATTTCCCCACCGGCACCCGGTCTAGTATTTTCTAATATTTCAAAAATTTCCGGAGTTAATATGTATCTTCCCAAAACGGAGTATAAAGACAAGACTTTATCCGGTGTTGGTTTTTCTACCATGTCTGTACACAAAAAATAATTATCATGAATATTTTCAACTTTTAGCGAACCGTATTTGCAAATTTCGTTTTCCGGAACTTTTTGTGCTCCTACTATCGGTTTACCGAATTCTTCATAAGCGTTTATCAACTGCCTGCATACAGGTACATTGCTTTTGATTACATCATCGCCCGATAAAACAGCAAAAGGCTCGTTCCCGACAAATGCTTTTGCACAATAAATCGCATGCCCAAGACCTTTTGTTTCCCTTTGGCGGACAAAATATATGTTTACGTCGTCAGGTATTGTTTTTATGCTTTTCAAAAAATCAATTTTACCACTTTTTTCTAAGCAATATTCAAGTTCAGGATTTTTGTCAAAATGATTTATAACAGCCTCTTGACCTCGCCCGATTATAATTAAAATGTCTTTTATTCCTGAATTTACAGCTTCTTCTACATTGTATTGTATTGCAGGTCTGTCCACGATTGGAATCATGCATTTTGGTATAGCTTTTGTTGCGGGTAACATTCTAGTTCCGAATCCAGCGGCCGGAATTACGGCTTTTTTTATTTTCACTTTAAATTTCCTCCAGTTTATGATATAATAAATATAATAACACAAATTTTAAAAAGAAGGAATTATTTCATAGTGGTTGTAAATTGTAAGGAATTATCTGAAAGTATAAAAAAAGATATAAAAAAAAGAATTGATAATTTAAAAAACAGAAATATAAATGTTTGTCTTGCGGTTATATTGGTTGGAGATGACCCTGCTTCAAAAATTTATGTAAGAAATAAAAAGAGAGCTTGCGAACAGCTTGGTATAATTTCAAAAGAATATATTTTGGATAAATCTTCTTCCAAAGAAGAAATTTTAAGTTTAATAGATACTCTCAATAAAGACAGTTCCATAAATGGAATATTGGTTCAATTGCCGCTTCCGAGCAATATAGATAAG
>CAMJYS010000035.1 GCA_946410005.1 uncultured Clostridia bacterium
CGAGATCTACACTCTTTCCCTACACGACGCTCTTCCGATCTCGCAATTTGAAAAACACTATCGGCGGAAGTATAAACTATCAATTTTCCTGTTTCTACGCTTTCTTTTCCGTAATCTTTTATTACTTCCGTACCTGAATATGGTTTATTGCACAGCGTTTTTACACCTGTTAATTTTTCAAACTCATCTATAACCTCTTTCGGAAATCCATTTGGATATGTCGGAAAAGGCTTTTCTGAATTTATTCCTACCATTTCCCAATGACCCGTAGTAGTATCTTTGCCTTTCGAAACTTCTTTCATTCTAGCAAAACTTGCAGTAGGATTAATTTCATTTTCAGCATAATCTATACTATCAATGTTAAAAAGTCCCATTTTAGCCATATTTGGCATTTTGAAATTTTTGTTTTTATAGCAAGCTTTTAAAGTATTACTTCCTTCGTCGCCATACATTTTTGCGTCCGGCATTTCACCTATTCCTACGCTATCTAAAACTATCAAAAACACTCTTTTCACAATACTAACCTCCAAAAAATCAATTAAGCTTCAATTGTTCACAGGAATCTTCGGTACTTTCCAAAAATTTGCCCATAGACGGTAATGTCTTGGGAATATAATTCTTTTCACTGATAAAAGTTCCCGAAACATATGGCTCAACTTTTATAACTCTATGCCCCTTTTTTTGTTTCATAACCGATATGCCTTGCGTACTTTTACTCTGTTTTAAACTTACCATTGACGTATTGAAAATCAATATTTTGGATGACGACGATGTGATAATAAAATCGCTATTTTCTTGTAAATAAAACGCCGAAACAAGGTCATCTTTATCACTATAAGCTTTTATGAGTTTTTTTCTATTGGTTTTTGTGTAATAAGAATTCATTTCTACTTTCGAAACTTTTCCACCTTTATAGAAAAATACCATAAATCCTTTATAATCCGAAGCAATTGCCATATATACAACCTTTTCACCCTTATCGAACGACAAAGTTGCGGGAATATATTCGCCCATTGAACTGGATTTTGTATCGGAAAACATATAGCCTTTCGATTTGTAAACTTGACATTTATCTGTAAAAAACAATATATCCGAACGGTTCATTCCGGGCACTTCTAAGAATATTTCGTCATCGTTTTTAAGTTTTTGCTCGGAATTCATTTTTAACGATTGCAAAGTTATTTTTTTGAAATATCCTTCCTTTGTTAAGAAATATTTTACCGCATAATCCGGAATAAATTCAGTTTCTTCGTATTCTTCCGTTTCATCTGAATATATAAGCAAGCTTTTTCTTGGTTTTCCGTATTCTTTTGAAATATTCGAAAGTTCTGAGATTATAATTTTATATACTTTATTTTTATTACTCAGAATTCCCTCTAATTCTTTTATTTCTTTCTCTAAACTTTCTATTTCGCCGATACGCTTTAATATATATTCTTTATTTAAGTTTCTTAACTTAATTTCCGCAACATATTCCGCTTGAATTTCATCTATAAGAAAACCTTTCATCAAATTCGGAACGACATAGCTTTCTTCTTCGGTTTTTCTTATTATTGCAATAGCTTTATCTATATCTAACAAAATTTTACTAAGACCTTTTAAAAGATGTAATTTATCACTTTTTTTATTAAGGTCAAATTGCGTTCTGCGCTGTACACATTCAACTCTGAACGCAATCCAATTTTCAAGTATTTCTCGAATACCCATAACTTTTGGCGTACCTTTTACAAGAATATTGAAATTACACGAAAAAGTATCTTCGAGCGGTGTTAACTTAAACAATTTACGCATTAATTTTTCAGGGTCTGTCCCACGCTTTAAATCTATCGTTATTTTCAATCCGTCTAAACCGGTCTCATCTCGAACGTCGGATATTTCTCTGATTTTTCCGGATTTAACAAGCTCTGCGATTTTTTCAATTATCGCTTCGCTTGTCGTTGTCGGAGGGATATTTACCACGTCTATACAGTTGTATTTCTTGTCGTAACTATATTTGGCACGAATTTTTATTCCGCCACGACCTGTTTGATATATAGCGTCGAGCTTTTCTTTATCGTAAATAATTTCTCCTGCTCCCGGAAAATCAGGAGCAATAAGTGTAGAAGAAATATCGTGCTCATTATTTTTTATATACTCGATAGTTGTGTCGCAAACTTCTTTTAAGTTAAAAGGACAAATTGAGCTCGCCATTCCTACCGCTATTCCCGTATTCGAATTAACTAAAATTGACGGAAAAGTACAAGGAAGTAAAGACGGTTCCTTTAGCGTATTATCGTAGTTCGGTACAAAATTTACTGTGTCTTTATCTATATCCCTAAAAAGTTCTTTACATATGTTTTCGAGTTTAGCTTCTGTGTATCTTGATGCTGCACACGCCATGTCTCTCGAATAAAATTTGCCGAAGTTTCCTTTTGAATCGACATAAGGATACAAAAGCGCTTCGTACCCTCTACTCATACGAACCATCGTATCGTAAATTGCGCTATCTCCGTGCGGATTTAATTTCATCGTTTGTCCGACTATATTAGCAGACTTTGTTCGAGTATTCCCCAAAAGTCCCATTTTATACATCGTAAACAAAAGTTTTCTATGCGATGGTTTGAATCCATCTATTTCAGGTATTGCACGAGAAGTTATAACACTCATAGCATACGGCATATAGTTTTTTTCGAGTGTGTTTACTATTTTTTCTTCCACTATCTCGCCGGCGTTATATATGAATCCGTGTACATTTGAACGTGTTTGATTTTTTTCTTTTTTTCTACCTTTTAAGGCCATTTTTTCACCACCTATTTTATTAACTTACATCTAAATTATCTGTATACAAATGACCATTTGCTATAATATATTCTTTTCTGCCGGAAAGGTCATCTCCCAAAAGCACATCGAACATTTTTGCGGTTTCTTCGGCGCTCTCAGGCATTACTTTTATAAGTCTTCTGGTCTTTGGGTCCATTGTAGTAAAACTCATCATATCCGGTTCGTTTTCGCCCAGACCTTTTGAACGCTGAATTATATATTTTTCATTTCCGATTTTTCTTATAAACTCATCTTTTTCTTCTTCGTTATAAGCAAAATACGTTTCTTGCTTACTCGTTATTTCATAAAGCGGAGATTCCGCTATAAAAACTTTACCCATTTCTATAAGTTTTGGAGTTAAGCGATATAGCATTGTTAAAAGCAAAGTTCTAATCTGAAATCCGTCTACATCAGCATCTGTACATAAAATCACTTTATTCCATTTAAGCAAATCGATATTAAACGACGACAAATCTTTTGCCGCCTTAGAAGTTTTTACTTCTACCCCACAACCCAAAACACGAATTAAATCCGTTATTATTTCGCTTTTGAAAATTCTATTATAGTCCGCTTTCAAACAGTTAAGTATTTTACCTCTTATAGGAATTATAGCCTGAAAATCAGGATTTCTTGCTTGTTTGCAAGCTCCTAATGCAGAATCACCTTCAACTATAAAAAGTTCTCTTTCGGCCACTTCTCTGCTCCTGCAGTCAACAAACTTAGCAACTCGGCTGGCCATATCCATGTTCCCGGTTAATTTTTTCTTTAAATTAAGTCTTGTTTTTTCAGCATCTTCACGGCTATGTTTATTAATCAAAACTTGATTTGCTATTTTTTCCGCATCGCTTGGATTTTCTATAAAATACACTTCTAAATTTCGTTTTAACATGTCAGTTAAAGCGTCTTGTATGCCTTTATTTGTTATAGATTTTTTAGTTTGGTTTTCGTAAGAAGTCATTGTCGAAAACGATGATATTATAACGACTAACGAATCTTCTATATCTACGAAATTTATTTTATTTTCGTTTTTTGTGTATTTATTATTTTGCTTTAGATATGAGTCGATTTGCGAAACAAAAGCGCTTTTTACCGCTCTTTCTGTTGCTCCTCCATGTTCTAGGAAACTTGAGTTATGATAATACTCCGCCCCACAAACTTTATTTGAAAACGCAACCGAAACCGCAGCTTTTAATTTATAAAACGGCTTATCTTCTCTATCTCTAACTTTTGTTTCAAAACTCCAACTCTGTACAGATGTTAAATAATCTTCTCCCAAAATTTCCGCTGCATAATCTGATATACCGTTTTGATAAAAAAATTCAGATTCTTGAAAACTACTGTCGACGTTTTGATATTTGAAAATAAATTTCACTCCGGCATTAACAACCGCTTGTTTTTTTAAAACGTCGGCAAAATATTCGTAAGGAATAGAAATATCAGTAAAAACCTCTAAATCAGGTTTCCACTTTATTTTAGTACCTGTATTTTTTCTTCCAAACGGTTCTTTTGTAAGTCCGCCGATATTTTCACCTTTTTCGAAATGTAATTTATGAATAAATCCATCGCGGCGAATTTCTACGTCCATATATTCAGAAGCATATTGCGTTGAGCATAAACCTAAACCATTTAAGCCCAAAGAATACTCATAGCTTTGCTGATTTAAAGTATTATACTTCCCTCCTGCATAAAGTTCGCAAAAGAGAAGTTCCCAGTTATATTTATCTTCTTTCTTGTTATAGTCAACCGGTATGCCTCTGCCGTAATCTTCTATTTCTATTGAATTATCTTTAAATCTGGTTATTTTTATAACATTTCCGTAACCTTCTCGAGCTTCATCAATAGAGTTTGAAAGTATTTCGAATACAGAATGTTCGCAACCTTCTAATCCGTCGGACCCAAATATAACTCCGGGCCTTTTCCGCACTCTGTCTGCGCCCTTTAAAGAAGATATGCTTTCATTATTATATCTATCAACAGCCAAATTTTATATCTCCTGTTTAATAAAAAATTTAATTATTTACTTTATATTTGCTAATTTTAGTAATATTCAGTATTCCAAATACATTATACTCAAATATCTCTCGTTGGTCAAATTTTCCTACTAAAAACAGCACCAAAAATAACTTCGCGGGTAGTTGTTAAAAAATGGTTACAATTTATTTCTCATCGTTTTCGAAACATTGCATATATTTAGTTTGTGTATTTTGTGCATAATTACACATATATTGTGGATTGTTTTTGTTAAATAAATAGAAAGTTAGAAAATTGTTCAAATTTCTATTGACCTATAGAAACTCGATGTATTAAAATATATTACAACAACATTATGTTGTGAATTTAAAAATTTTAAAGGAGTCGATTCCATGAAAAATCCAAGCAAAAAAATTGTAACAGCAGTATTATCCTCAGCAATGTTTTTTTCCACATTAGCACCTTCTGCAAGTGCAAATCCAACAGTAAACCAAAAAAAATTAGCATATACAGCCAGTGAACAATCTATTGTATATATTTCTGGATACAACATAGATCAATTAAAAAAAATGGGAATACGAGAAAATACACAATTATTCAAAACATTACAAAACGATGTAGTTTTAACAATTTATGTGAATTTATTAAACAATAGCGAAAAAGCAGAAGAAAAAGTCACACCAATGTTTTGCACGTTTAATTTAAGTAAAGCTTCAAATATAATATTATTCCATCACTTGAACTCTCCGGCACCTTATACAAAAAAAATCCAATGTATTTATGAATGTTTAAGAGAATTAATGATAGCAAATTTTTCTACAGATGTTCCTATAGTATCAGCGGAAGAAATAGGATATATTTCAGACCAATTATTACATTTTCAGATATTCTACAGATTTGATCTCAGTAAAACATACAACCCAAATAAATATTTAAATTTTAATGATTTACTTAGGGGCTCTTTTTATGAACTTTCAAAACATGTGGTGTTTAATAGTTACGATGCAATAGTGCCCGAAAGAGATAGAACACACGAAATGGCTTTAAAAATTTTTAGATGTTTTTGGAAAAACTTATTTTCAAACTCAAGTGTCATAGATATAGTACATGATAATTTATCTTAAATTTTTCACAAGAAAAAATTAACAAAATATGTACAGCAACAAGCTAGAATTAGCACAAAAATTTCAAACAGCAATCGGAACACATGGGAGATTTTGCGGTGCAGACCGCTCTTCCGTGTGCTACTATTCTGTGGCAAAAAGAAAGCATTTCTTCTTTTGGTATTAACTTTTCCATTATTTTTTCGATTTTCTCAGCATCTTTTATATTATGAAATCCAAGCCTTGCAGTAATTCTTATAAAATGAGTATCGACAACTATTCCGGGCTTGTCGTAAACCTCACCTAAAAACAAATTAGCTGTTTTTCGGCCAATTCCGGGAAGTGACGTTAACTCTTCCATATTATCCGGTATTTTTCCATTGAATTTGTCAATAATTATTTTACACATATTTACAATATCGGAAGATTTTGTTCTGTAAAATCCACAAGAATGCACATATTTAGCCACTTCTTCTGAATTTGCATTTGCAAAATCTTCTATTTTTTTAAAACGAGAAAAAAGCGCAGGCGTAACGAGATTAACTCGGTTATCAGTACACTGCGCCGATAATCTTATTGCGATTAAAAACTGAATAGGTGTATCGTATTTCAGCGAACATTTTGCGTCCGGATGTGCTTCTTTTAATTTTTCAATAACTACAAGTGCTTTTTCTTTATCTGTCATGTTTTCAACCTACATATTCACTAAAAATTTGTTTTATATATAGATTCTATCAAATTTCCATTCGGAAAGTCCATTAGAACTATACCAAATTTTTTATTTGAACCGTTTTTTTCAAAAAATTCTTTAAAAGACGGGTTAATTTGTATTGCCACTGCCCATAAAATATAGTACCCCACGCAACTAGTAAAATTGACAACAAATTTATCTTTTAAATTTTCTTTCCAAATTTTATTATAAAAATTTTTTATACACTCCATTTTTTCGTTCTTGGTTTTTGCTTTATATTCATCTTGTAAAAAGCAATCATTACCATCTATTTTAGCTAATTTATAAGACGCATTATCACCCCAGTTAGAATAAACGAATGCTCCGCCGTCAATATCTCCACAATCTCTTGCAAAAACCAGAAATTTTCCCCTAACATCGGCAACTGTAAGTTCGGACAAATTCATTCCGCTTTTTTTTCTGTAATAATATTTACTTTTACTTGTCAATAGACCACCTATATTATTCTTAAAATCATTTTTATTAGTATCTTTTTCTTCTCGTTTTATCTGCAATATAACAAATTCTGATGGATTATTCTCTAAAAATTTATTTACATAATCAAGTACATCGGATAATTTTAATTCATTTTCTTTATTTGTAATTATAGATTTATAACATTTCAATATACCATGACAAATTGTTCCGTTTGAATCTACTCGTAAATCAAGATATCTAATTCCTGAATTTAATTGAGCGTATATGCTGCTGTTCTGACAACTTGCAACAACTCCCGTGACAATTCCTTGTGTATACCTCGCACCGCTGTCATGAGTTCCGGGAATATTCATATCACAAATTTTTTTACTGTCTTTAACATTTTTCATCCAGTACATTGCAGGGCCTTTGGAATCAACATTAAATTTTTCATCAAAACCGATTATAACACTTGTAAATATTATAAATATAACATAATAAGCGACACTTATAAACGCCATAAATCTTTTGGAAATAGCATTATATCTTGAATTCATATTCAAACACACTCCTTACATTTTTTACCCCAAATAATTTTTTAAATTAATTATTTTATCAATCCAAGTGCTATAAAAATTTTCTTCATGAGATACTAAAATCAAATTTCCTTCCCATTTTTTCAGCTGTTCTCTTAAAACTTCCTTCGAATCGACATCTAAATGATTTGTAGGCTCGTCCATTATTAAAAAATTCGATTTTCTGTTTGCAAAAAGATCGGAA
>CAMJYS010000036.1 GCA_946410005.1 uncultured Clostridia bacterium
CCGAGATCTACACTCTTTCCCTACACGACGCTCTTCCGATCTTGCCCTTTTATTTTTATTGCCGAAAACATTGGAGGAACTTGAAAAATCTCTCCTATGAAAGTTTTCAAGACTTTTTGTAGTTCTTCTCTATTAACACTCGATTTGGTCTCGCTCAAAATATTTCCGGTAATATCAAGCGTATCGGTAGTAATTCCGAATTTTAAATCCGCAATATAAGTTTTATCGTGATTATTAGAGTAAATTTGAAATTTTGCGCTATCACCTAATAATATCGGTAAAACACCGGTGGCCATAGGGTCAAGAGTGCCCATATGGCCTATTTTTCTTTGATTTAAAGCTTTTCGCAAAATCGCTATAACATCAAAAGATGTAAACGATTTCGGTTTATCTACAACTATAATTCCATTCATTTTTGTACCTGAAAATTTAAATATTTTTCCGATTCTCTGAGTATTTTTTCTTTTATCTCTCTAACCGGCAGAAAACTGCTAAATCCGGCGGCTCTACTGTGTCCACCGCCTTCAAATTTTTTACAAAATTCAGCCGCATCTACTTTTTCGGTCGTACGAACTGAAATTTTATAAAAATTCGGAGTTTTTTCTTTTATCACGACCCCGATATCAACGCCTTCGGTTTCAATAGGGATTGAAGCTATTCCGTCAAGTTCGTTTTCGCTTATTTTTAAAGCTTCCATTTCTTCAAGTGTAACAGATGTTATCGCACATTTTCCGTCGCAAAAATACTCTAAATTATTATTTATCAATTTTTCTGTTTCGAGTCTCTTTCTCGATTTTTTTATAAACAATTTTTCATTTAATTTATCCGCAGAAATTCCTAAATCCATTAATTTTGAAGTTATAAGATGAGTTTTTGCAGTTGTGTTTGAAAACTTAAAACAACCCGTATCTGTCGCTATTCCGGTATACAAACACGTCGCAATTTCCCTGTCTATCTTTATTCCGAGCTTTAATATCAATTCGTACATAATTTCGCAATTTGCCGCAGATTTTGAATCCACAAAATTCAATTTTGCAAAATTTGCGCCGAATTTATGGTGGTCTATTTTTACATCTACTTTATGTTCAAAAGATTTAAGTTTTTCGCCGAGCAATTTTTCATCTGCAACATCTACCGAAATTAAACATTGCGGATTAAATTCCTCTTGCTTTATAAATCCGTTCATATAAGAAAATTTTTCAGGAACAGGGTCACTACAAAGTATTTTTGCATGCTTTTTTATGGATTGAAGTGCTCTGCAAAGCGAAAAAGCTGACCCTAATGCATCGCCATCAGGTGACATATGCATTAGGATTCCAAAAAAATCTTTTTCAAGAATATATTCAGATATTTCTTTCAAACTTTCCAAAACAATCTCTTCCTTTACAAACTACGATTATTATCAGAAGCTAACAATTCATCTATTCTTTGCGACATTTTTATACCATACTCGATAGCATCCGACGGGATAAAAATCAAATTCGGTATATACTTAAATTTTAGACTTTTGCCAATATTTTTTCTGATATGACCGCTCGCAGAAGTTAAAATTTCGGCTGCTTCGGTAGCTTTTTCAATTCCTTCGAGCGAACTTACAAAAATTTTACAGCTAGAACCATCATGCGAAACCGCTATTTTTAAAATATTTATAAGTCCACTTTCTAATCTTGGGTCTTTCAGCCGAGTGATTTCAGCCGAAACCGCTCGGCGTATCATTTCCAATTTATGTTCAGAGCCATGATTTGCCATTTTTATCGCTCCTAATCTTCTCTATATTCTTCCATTTTAAACGCCTCAAATATATCGCCAATCTTTATATCGTTAAAGTTTTCTAGCCCAATTCCACACTCAAATCCTTGTGCGACTTCTTTTGCGTCGTCTTTAAACCTACGAAGTGACGAAATTTCATCTTCACAAATTACGATACCATCTCTAACAATGCGGATTTTTGCGCTTCTTGAAACTTTTCCCGAAAGTATATAGCAACCTGCAATTGTTCCGACGCTGGAAATTTTATAAACTTCCCGACATTCCGCACGACCAAGTTGTACTTCCCTATATTTTGGAGCAAGAAGTCCTTTCATTGCAGATGTAATTTCTTCAATGCACTCATATATTATGCGATATAATCTTATATCTACTCCGTCACGCTCTGCGCTTTCTGCCGCACTTGGTTCAGGTCTTACGTTAAAGCCAACTATTATCGCATTAGAAGCATTAGCAAGCATTACATCGGACTCGGTAATCGCTCCGACTGCTCCGTGAATTACCCGTACCCTAACTTCCGGATTTGAGATTTTTTCAAGTGATTGTCTTACTGCTTCGACAGAGCCTTGTACGTCGCCTTTTACTATTATTTTTAGTTCTTTAATATCGCCGACTTGCATTTGGTCAAAAAGATTATCGAGCGTTACTTTTGCTCTACTATTAAATTCCACTTCTTTTTGATTATTTCTTCTTTGTTCGACTAACTGACGAGCTAATTTTTCATCGGAAACAGCATTCACAATATCTCCGCCTGAAGGCACTGTATCAAGTCCTGTAATTGCGACCGGAACGGACGGACCTGCTTCTTTTACTCTTTCGCCTTTATCGTTAGTCATCGCTCTTACTCTACCGACTGCTGTACCTGCAACAACTATATCGCCCGTATGAAGTGTTCCGTTTTGGATTAAAATCGTTGCAACTGAACCACGACCTTTATCTAGCTTAGCCTCTACGACTGTTCCTTTTGCTTGACGTTTTGGATTTGCTTTTAACTCTTTTATATCCGCTACCAAAAGTACCATTTCTAAGAGTTCATCTATACCTTGTTGCGTTTTTGCGGAAACATTAATGCAAGGTACGTCTCCTCCCCACTGTTCCGGGACTAAACCATGTTCGGTTAATTGCTGTAAAACTTTTTCCGGATTTGCTCCTTCTTTATCAATTTTGTTTATTGCCACGATTATAGAAACCTCTGCCGCCTTAGCGTGATTTATGGCTTCTATTGTTTGCGGTTTTATCCCATCGTCAGCCGCTACGACTAAAATCGCTATATCTGTTATTTGAGCACCTCTTGCACGCATTGTTGTAAAAGCTTCGTGACCCGGAGTATCTAAAAATGTTATATCTCTATCGTTGACGTTTATTCTATAAGCACCGATATGTTGCGTTATTCCTCCCGCTTCGGTAGATATAACATCGGCATTTCTTATAGCGTCCAAAAGCGAAGTTTTACCGTGGTCAACGTGTCCCATTACAACTACAACAGGAGCTCTTGTGATAAGATCTTCTTCATTGTCTTCGCTATCGTCGATTATCATTTCTTCGATAGTAACAGTTTCCTCTTTTTCGACTTTTGCATGAAATTCCATTGCGACTAAACTTGCTGTATCAAAATCAATTGTGTCATTAATTGATGCCATTGTACCCATAAGCATCAATTTTTTGATTACTTCTGCGGCAGTAGCTTTGAGCCTTGACGCTAATTCACTGACAACTATTTCGTCAGGAATCATTACGGTTATAGGTTTGGCTTTTCTTTCTTCAGCTATACGTTGCAAACGCTGAGCTTCTGTTTCACGTTTTGCACTCTTGAATTTTCCACGTTGTTGAGATTTTTGTGTAAACTTTTGTTTTCCGATAGTGTTATCGGTTCTCATTTTTTCCGACGCTATGCGGTCATATTTTTCGTTATATTTATCTATATTAACATTTTCTATTCTTGTGTTGATCACTTTTCCTTCAACTTTATTTTCTTGAAATACCGATGAACTATCCGAACTTCCGGATAAAACAATTTTACTTTCAAAACGTGTCTTAGATTTAACTTCTGTTTTTTTGTTATCAACATCTTTAATTTTCTTGGATGACCTATCCGATTTTGTTTTATTTGGTTTCAAAGATTTTTCCGCTTTTTCTGATTTGACATTTTCTTTCTTTGATTTTTCTGTCTTTTTCTCTTTCGGTTTTTCTTCAATTTCAGCTTTGGAAATTTCTTTTTTAGCGGATTTTTTAGGCTTGGATTTCGGCTTTTCTTCCGCACTTTCTTCTTTGGTTTCATCTTTTGAAGCGAAATATTCATTGAAATTTACAACTTGATTTTTTTGAGTATAGTATTCAAAAATAAAATTTAATTCTTCTTCATTAAGTGCTGTCATATGCTTCTTCTCTACGTTTAAATGTTCTTTAAGAAGCGCAATTATATCTTTGCTTGCAACTCCAAAATCTTTCGCCACTTCATGTACTCTGTATTTTATCATCATAAATTACATTCCTCCCGAATTTTAAATGTTTTTAATTTAATGTTTATTTAATATATAATCTTCTTGAACTATTGATTTTATTTTATTTGCAAAATTTATATCCTTTATCCCAAGTATTGCGCTGTATTTTCCTAAAATCATGTTTATATCGTCTTTTGTATTTTTAATTTTTAAAAATTCAACATTGTTGACAACAGAAAACTTTTGAATTTTTAAATAAGAATTATCTGATATATCATTTGCGGTTAAGATTAATTTTATTTTGTTCTTAAGAATATTCTTTTTTACTTCATCCATTCCGAAAACTATACTTCCGGCTCGCATTGCTATCCCTAAAAAAGAAAGTAATTTATCATTCAAAAGCTTTCACCGCCTTATCAATATCATCATAGATTTGTTCATCTATTTTTTGTCTGAAAGATTTTTCTAACTTCCTTAATTTTCGTAGCTGATCGTAACACTTTTTATTTTTACAAAAGTATGCTCCACGGCCCTCTTTTTTAGTACTTCCGTCTATCACTTTCATTTTTTCGTTACTATTTTTTGGAGGTCTTACGACTACTAAAAATTCAGATTTAGGTTTTTTTGTTCCGCAAACTATACATTTTCTTAGTGGTATTTTTTTTAAAATCAATGGTTCTTATCGTCCTTAACTATTAATTTTTTTATTATTCTCCGTAAAAACCGCTTTCGGGATGAATGTCTATTTTATATCCGGTAAGCCTTGCCGCAAGCCTTACATTTTGACCACGATTACCGATCGCCAAAGAAAGTTGGCTATCAGGAACAGTTACTCTACAAGTTTTTGGAGAAAGTTCATCGAGTTCGACCTTAATTACTTTGGCCGGTGATAATGCCGCTGAAACAAATTTTTCTGGATCATCGCTATACTCAACCAAATCAATCTTTTCTCCGCCCAACTCTTCAATTATGGAATTAAGGCGGTTCCCATGAGAACCTATACATGAACCGATAGCATCAACATTGGGGTTATTGCTTCTGACCGCTACTTTACTCCTTAAACCTGCTTCTCGAGAAACAGATTCTATTTCAACTATCCCATCTGAAATTTCAGGGATTTCGCTTTCAAAAACTTTTTTAACAAAGTTCGGATTTGTTCTTGAAATAAGTATTTTTGGACCTTTTTCCGAAACTTTGACGTCCGAAACATAAACTTTTATATGATCTCCCTCTTTAACGCACTCGTTTCCTATCTGCTCGCTTTTCGGAAGCGTAGATTCCGCTTTACCGATTCTCAATGTAAATGCTCCCGTTTTTTCGTCTATTCTTTCAATTAATGCACTTACTATTTGATTCTGTTTATTTTGAAATTCCTTTGTTATTTGATTACGTTCTCCGTCTTTTATACCCTGTCTTATAATGTTTCTGGCAGTTTGTGCCGCAATTCTTCCGAATTGTTTCGTATTCAAATTTACTTTAACTTGACTTCCGATTTCTACATTTTTATCTATTTCTCTTGCGTCTTCAAGAGAAATTTCTTTTCCGGGAAGTTCTACTTCTTCTGTTACGGTCTTTAACAAATCCACTTCGAAAATTCCGTTTTCTTCATCTATACTTACCACGACGTCCTCATTGCCGTCATAAGTGTTTTTACATGCCGTAATAATAGCTTTATTTATCTTTTCAAGCATAAAGTCCATTGATATTCCACGTTCTTTTTCCAATAACCTCAGTGCACCAAATATTTCTGCATTCATTTTAAAAACTCTCCTCTAAAAATTTAAATTTATATGTGATATAAGTTTTCTTTCAATAGATTTTTCTATTGTTTGATCAAAATTTATTACTATATTTTCTTTATCAAACCCCGTCAGTATTCCTACAATTTCTTTTTTTCCATCCGCATTCGGTCTAATCATTCTTATTTTTATTTCCGAGCCTATAAATTTTTTTAAATGCTCATCATTTACAAGCTCACGGTCTATACCAGGCGAACACACTTCTAAACAATATGAGTATGGTATTGGGTCTGATTCATCAAGCGGAGAATCAAGCGCTCTGCTCATTCTTTCGCAATCTTCAATTGTAATTCCTTCCGTTTTATCTATAAAAACTCTCAGAATATAATTCGGACCTTCCTTTAAAAATTTAACATCCCAAATTTCAAAACCTAAATCATTCGCTATTGGCTTTGCTATTTTTTTTACAATTTCGGATATATTACCGACTTTTTCAGAGTTTTTCATGTCATCCCCCCATGATATAAATACAAAAGAGCGGGCTTCCCCACTCTTTTACTCATACCCACTTAATCATCTGTATGCAGTATATCACAATATAAATTTACAAGTCAAGCATTTATTATTTATTTTACTTTAGAAATTACTTTTTCCGAATTTTTAAAATTCTTTGTTTGTTTTGCACCTTGCTTTGCATGATTTAATATCTTGTCGGTATCATTATCTCTATCAGATATTTTATTTAAAAGCTTTGAATATTCGCCATATAAAAATTTCAATTCGTTCGGAGTTAATCCCTTTAATACTTCCAATCCGTTTTCAAAAACTTTATTATTTTTTATATCTCTCAAACACATAGATATAACACATGCTTGCTCGCAAATATTGTAAAAAAATGATTCGGTCAACCCTTGAGAAGTTAAATCGTCATATAATTTATCAAGCATTTTGTTACAAATCATAAAATCATAAACCGACATCGGTTTTAATCCAAAACATCTTCCGGATATAATAACGGGTTCCGTGAAATTAATTCTTCCAAACGATTTGTTTTTATAAAAATCAGACACTTTTTTCCTCCTAAATTTTATGTATCCATTTAATCATTTAAGCCTTTTCCAAAACAGCTCTTTCATATATGGCTTGGCCTGAAAAAAATACATTTTCGGCTTTTTTTACAACATAATTTTGATTTTCCACAATAATTACGGTTGTCGTAGGGCAAATATTAATCTGATGCTCAGCAAAACCTATATACAAAAATTGTTCGACTTTATTTTCGTCCACATAGTCACCGTAAAGCTCGCTTTGCCAATCGCAACGCAAAGGCTGAACAAATGCTTTTGTTAAAATCAAATCTGAATTGCTACTCTTTTTGATAGATATGTTTTGCCCGTATCTTTCTATTAATGTTTTTGCGTTCAATGCCATCTAAATAATCCTTTCAAACATGAAATTTTCATCTTTTAAAATGTCTGCAATAGACCTTTTTGCGTCTTGCCACACTTTCTTTGCATTGCTTATCATCCTGCTTGTGTCGGTTTTTATTCTAAGCTCTCCGGCGGCAAACGATTCCGCTCCTCCGGAATTCGACGTACTGTATAAAATATATCTGTAAAAAGCCAGTGCGGCCGAAGCGGAATTTAACCTCCGTGCATTTTCTTCTTGGTTAACACCATCTTTTAAATTGGAGGTTATCTCCATCCAGGCTTCTTCGCAAAGCGGAGACCATTTTTCCGTTTCTTCTGCCGAAA
>CAMJYS010000037.1 GCA_946410005.1 uncultured Clostridia bacterium
TTTTTGATAATTAACGGACTTAGTCCGGTACAGACCTATAATTACTCAGAAATACTGGATAAATTCAAAACATATCAGGTTACTGCATATGAAATGAATCTTGGCTCCGGAAATATGGAAATAACATTACAGAATAACGAAAAAATTTATTATACCGCTCCAAGCGTTAACTTGATATACTCTGACATCAAGGAATATGTAGAAAAATACAATGAGAAAAATCCGGACTCCCCTATGACCTATAATCTAGTAAAACCTGCCGATACTTCTTGGTTTATGAATTCTTTTTCTCTTGTAATACTTCCGGTTTTAATTTTGTGCTTTATCGGATGGATGTTTTTGAGAAGAATTACTTCTATGGGAGACCCTGGAAGGCAAATCGGATTTGGTAAAGCTAAAACCAAAAATTTGACTGATAACAAGAAGAAAATACTTTTTTCCGATGTTGCGGGAGCAGACGAAGAAAAAGAAGAACTTAAAGAAGTTGTAGATTTTCTAAAAAACCCAAAAAAATATACGGAACTCGGCGCAAGAATTCCGAAAGGGACTTTACTTTTTGGACCTCCGGGTACGGGAAAAACTTTGCTTGCTCGTGCTGTCGCAGGAGAAGCAGATGTGAAATTTTTGTCAGTTTCGGGTTCGGATTTTGTAGAGATGTATGTTGGTGTTGGTGCTTCTCGTGTCAGAGATTTGTTTGAGCAGGCAAAAAAAAATACCCCTTGTGTAATATTTATAGATGAAATTGATGCTGTAGGAAGAAAGCGTGGCACCGGAACAGGCGGTGGAAATGACGAAAGAGAACAAACATTAAATCAAATTCTCGTCGAAATGGACGGATTCGAGGCAAATGAAGGCGTAATAGTCATTGCCGCAACCAATAGAGCAGATGTTCTCGATGATGCTCTCACACGTCCCGGAAGATTTGACAGACAAATTTATATAGGTTATCCCGACATAAAAGGACGTGAAGAAATTTTAAAAGTTCACGCAAAAGGGAAACCATTCGCTCCAAGCGTAAAATTAAAAACAATAGCCAAAGAAACAGCCGGTTTTACCGGAGCAGACATTGAAAATTTACTAAATGAATCTGCAATTTTAACCGTAAAACGTGGGTTAAAAGCTATAACTATGACCGAAATAGAAGAATCAATTATAAAAATTTCAGCAGGAACCGAAAAGAAATCGAGAGTAATAAGCGAAAAAGAAAAACGTGAAACCGCATATCATGAATCCGGTCATGCAATAGCCACTTACTTTTGCGAAACTCAAGATAAAGTTCATCAAATTTCCATAATACCTACCGGGAAAGCTCTTGGATATACTTTGCACTTACCGGAAAAAGATAAAATGTGCAAGTTTAAAAAAGAAATGTTAGAAAGCATAGTTGTATTACTCGGAGGAATTGTGGCAGAAAAAATCATGTTGAATGATACCTCGACAGGTGCATCAAATGACCTCGAAAGAGCAACCAGAACAGCAAAATTGATGGTAACCAAGTTTGGTATGAGCAATGGTCTCGGCCCGTCTGTCTATGGCTCCGAAAACGGCGGAAATGACGTTTTAAGTTATTATTCCGAAGCGACCGCCGCAAAAATAGATGAAGAAATTCGTAATATTATTTCTGAATGCTACAACAAAACACAAAGCATATTAAAAAATAACATTGACAAGATAGAAAAAATAACAGAGTTTTTAGTTCTAAATGAAAAAATGAACTCAAGCCAATTTGAAGCCATAATGATGGAAAGCTTACCAGAATAATAAATTTATAAAGGAGAAAAAATTATGGACGATTTTGAATTTAATAATTCTAACAATGATAATAATATTGATTCGCATGAAAATGAAGAATATAAATATCCCGAAAATATGAGTTTATCCGATTATAGTGATGAACAAGATGACTCCTCAACAAAAAATATGGATAATCCCGGTTTAATCGAAAATTCAGAAAAAAAAGACGATAAAATGAAAACGTTTTTTATTTCTACAATCGCTATACTTTCAATTTTAATCATTATTTTGATATCATATATAATTTATTCAATAAAAAATCCTCAAAAAAATATTTTGAACTTTTCGACAGACAGTTCTAATCAAACTTCTGAAAATAATAGTACTTCGAACGAAAGCGCTGAAGTAAAATTCGAAGAAATCCCATCTGACAGTAAACAGCTTTCCGCCGAAACAATTTACAGTAAATTATCCCCATCAGTCGTGGGTGTTGTTATGTACGATTCAAAAGCCAATATAATATCTGATCCTGTAGGTCAAGGTTCGGGGGTTATAATAAGCGAAAATGGGTATATTGTTACAAATTCGCATGTAATAGGAAACTCAAAACAATATAATATAAAAGTTGTCTTGAGCAATAATGAAGAATACTCTGCGAAAATCATAGGATTTGACAGTAAAACAGATTTAGCTGTAATAAAGATAGAAAAAAGCGGATTAACGTTTGCGACTTTTGGAAATTCCGATGAAGTTAAGGTAGGTTCTTCGGCTTTAGCTCTCGGAAACCCTTTAGGATTGAATTTCGCAGGCTCTTTGACACGTGGGATAGTTTCTGCGGTTAATCGTTGCACATCCGGAACCGCAAATAGTTTGGTAAAATACATACAAACAGATGCAGCTATAAATCCGGGAAATTCCGGCGGACCTCTAATAAACATGTATGGACAAATTATTGGTATAAATTCATCAAAGATAGCAGTAGAGCATTGTGAAGGTATGGGATTTGCAATTCCGAGTAACACCGTAAAAAGCGTTGTGGATGATATAATTAAAAAAGGATATGTCAGCGGTCGTGTAAGATTAGGTATATCAGGAAAAATGGTTACAAATTATCAATCACAATTTTATAATGTTCCAATGGGAATTATAATTTCAGAAATCAGTAATGACAGCAACCTTTTGGCTAAAGGAATACAAACCGGAGATATAATAACAAAAATCAATAATGTGGATATATTAAATTTAGATTCGTTTTACGCTGAATTATACAGTCATAAACCTGGAGATACAATAACGCTCAAAGTTTACAGACAGCCATCAAATAAAACAATTTCACCTTCTACGTTTGAAGTAAACGTTACTTTGTTGGAAGATAAAGGGGAAACTCAAATCGAAAAAAATTAAATAAAAAAATCAAACTCCTGTACAAGTAGTACGGGAGTTTTGTTTGAATTGTTTTCGTGTCATTATAATATAGTACAGCCACAGGTGCTTTTTTTGGTGTTTTTCTCTTCTTCGTCTTCACTGTCTTTGTTTTCGATTAATTTAGTTTTTTCGTCAATCATTCTTGTTGATACATCGATTGAAACATCTTGTGATTCCTCGGAAGGTAAAATCATACCATTGCGATCATTTTGGACTGGTTTGATTTTTTCATCAGTTTGTTTTTCTGGTTGTACTGAGATAGCAACTTCTTTAGCTTCTTCTTCGGCTTTTTTAGCTTCCTCAGTTTTTTCATTTTCAGCTAATTCGTCAAAATCAAGTTTTTGAGCTTTTTTTATATTAGAATTCTCACTTCTTCTTATTTTTGACTTGTGATGTTGAGTTGTTTCTGGACGTTGCACACCAGCACCTGCAAAAATAACTTTTGACGGAGTATTTGTTGTGGTAAGATTGGATAATCTGCTGGAACACTCATTGTCCTCAGAAGAAAGTTCCGACGAACTATCTACAGAGCTAATGCGACTTTCGGATGTAGAACCGGAAATCCCGTTTGCTTTTCTATGTATGTAATCTTTTATCTCTCTTATATCATCAGATAAATTAGGTATATATCGACGTGTTAAATCGTTTACAATTTTATTCGTCCCAAAACTAGCAATTACATTTCGACTTGTATCTTTAAGATTTAAGATTTTCTTAAAATATTTTTTTGTTAATCCTTTCATATTACTGGAATCAAAAACAAAAACAATAAATTTATTATGCATTATCTCCAAATTATTTTCATTTTCAATATCAAAATTATAGTAATCATAATATGAAACAGAAGATACTTCCTCTCTACTATTTTAACACAATCTTGTTTCTGGATTTTCAATATCTTTCGTTATAAACAACACATCCAATCCTGTTGCAAAAACATTATTAATCCCCAACACTATGATAAATAAACTAAAAATGTATTTAATAAATTTCATTTTTTCTCCTTAAAAAACTCTTACAAATTTTCACTGTTACTAGTGTCTTAATTTTCACCACCCAAATCCTCATCATCGTCTGAACTAGACTCCTTTTCACTGGATATGGATAAATCTACTTCTATTCGTTCTTCATTTACACCAACACCATCGGCACCTGTACCTGATTTTATACTTTCAAAATTCATGTTATCATCGCTCGATTCAGTATTATCATTATTAATATTTGGTTTAGCTAATTCTATATCACCTTCTGTATTTAAACCTTGGATTGCAGCTTTGTTTTCGTTAACAATTTTTCCAAATCCTTGAACTTCTTGTTTTAGATCGCCAACAAACTTGGTATTCTGATCTATTTTATCGCCCATACTCTTAATTGAATTATTTAGTTTGGAAAGACCATCGGTCAAAGTTTCCTTATCACTTGCCAATGATTCAATTTTTTTATTTTGTTCCGTGTACTTTGTTTCAATTTTTTCTTTTATGTCTTGAACTTCTTGCTGTAGATAACCAATAGAATCCTTATACGTTGTTATTTCTTTGTTTAAATTGTCAAAGTTATCCATAAATTTACTATTACCGTCCTCAAGCAAATTTATTTCGTTAATACAATTTTTGCTTGTTGTATCAATAGAATTTATTATTTTCATTAGTTCGGACAGTTTTAAGTTTTCGTCACTCAATTTATGTAATTTTGCTTCTTCGGATGGCTTGTTTACTTCTTCATTCAAATCTTGATTTGCTTTTTCGGGCGAATTAAGTTTTTCAGTCAAATTATCAATTTTATTTTCAAGTGAAACCATTTTTTCTTTTAAATCTCTAAAAAAATTTATTTCGTTTGTAAATTTACAATACACAATGCGACCTAGAACAAACGTAGGAACTAACGTAGCGACAGTAGTGGCAATAATTACAACTGCTTCTTCTTTGAGTTTGGCAATTATTTCTGTTACCTTTTGCATTTTCTCACCACCTTTTTTGTTAAATCCAAAATCGATTATATTTAAAAATCGAAATGTATTCAATAGTTTATCAGTAAAATCGGCAAATATGTTAGAATTTTACGTTCGTAAACGATAAATTTATACAATATAATGCCAATTTTTTAAATATCTGGACAATGATTTAGTTTAATACTAAAATTTAAATTGAAAATACTCATTAAAGGGTGCGATGTGTTGTATAATCTATCTAACATAAAAACAATAAAATCGATTTTAGAAAAACACGGATTTAAATTCACGAAATCTCTCGGACAAAATTTTATAATAAATCCTAGCGTTTGCCCCAAAATGGCTGAATTTTGTTGCGAAAATGAAAAATCTGGAATATTAGAGATTGGCCCGGGAATTGGCGTTTTGACTATTGAATTAGCTAAAAGATTTCAAAAAGTCGTTTCGGTTGAAATAGACACAAATCTAATTCCGATTTTATCCGAAACCACTGCGGATTTTGAAAACATAAAGATAATAAACAAAGACATACTAAAAGTCGATCTAAATCAATTGTATAAAACTGAATTTTTGAATTGCGAAGAAATTGCTGTTTGTGCTAATTTGCCATATTATATAACGTCAGAAATAGTGATGTATTTGCTTGAAAACAACCCTGGATTTAAGTCGTTAACATTTATGGTGCAAAAAGAAGCCGCTGAAAGAATTTGTGCGGATTTTGGTACAAGAGAATCCGGCGCAATCAGCGTAGCAATAAGATATTATGGCAAGCCACGAGTTCTATTTAATGTTAGTCGAGGAAGTTTTATTCCTGCTCCGAAAGTTGATTCCAGCGTTATAAAAATTGATATTAACAGCGATATCTCTTCGAAAATAAAAAACAAAGAAAAATTTTTTCAAATTATTAAAGCTACATACTCGAAAAGAAGAAAAAATATTCTAAATTCTCTTAGTATGCATTTTAAAATCTCAAAAGAAGAAATTTTGAAAATTTTGAACACGGCAAATGTTGATCCACATTCCAGACCGGAACAATTAAAGTTGAAAGATTTTATAAACATTTCAGATTTTATTTGATTGAATAACTACTTAAACCTCTAAATTTTAATAGATTTAGAGATTTTTATTTATATCGCAAAACACAAATTGTATTCGGTTCACAAATTAATTATATAAATTTTATATTTTTTCGAAAAAACGCTTGACAAATATATATGCTATGTATATAATAAATTTGAAATCGAGTTAGAGGAATCAAAATAGATTTTTCTAAACTCAAAAAATGAAAGGATGTTGATCAACATGGCAGAAGAAAAAATTGAAAAAGGCGTTATCTCGGAAGAAGCTTTGGAAGAAATCGCAGGTGGACTTAATATTTCAAAAGACACACTTAAAAAAGTAGCAATTGGCGCTGGAGTAACAGTTCTTGGATTAGCAGGATTAGCAGGAATCGGCTACGTCGGAAAAAAACTATACGATGATTCCAAAGACAAAACATTAAACGAAATTAAAGATGAAGATACGGATTTGAAGGATACTATAAATGGAGAAAACCCAATAACTTTCTGAACTAACAATAATCATAACATAAAAACCCCGCTGTTTTGTTGAACAACGGGGTGGATTTTTTATGCTGATTTTACTTGTAGGCGGAGTTTGTCGCTTATCATTGCGATGAACTCCGAATTTGTTGGTTTGCCGCGAGATGTATGTATTGTATATCCGAAATATGAATTCAAAATATCCATATTCCCTCTATCCCATGCAACTTCTATTGCGTGACGTATCGCTCGCTCGACTCTTGATGAAGTTGTGTTAAATTTTTTTGCTACCGATGGATAAAGTTGCTTTGTAACAGAATTGATAATCTCGGGGTCTTCCGTTGACATCAAAATAGATGTGCGTAAATAATGGTATCCCTTTATATGTGCAGGAACTCCTATTTGATGTAAAATTTCGGTCACCTGTAATTCTAAACTAGAATTCGGTCCCGACCCTACATTGCAAATTTTATCATTATTTATAAATTTACTTATTATCCTTGCAGATTGATTTTTATAACTGAATTGAATAATCTTATCGATTATATCCATGCAACTAACCGGTTTTAAAAGAAAACATGATGCTCCAACAGATAAAGCCTCTCTTTCTAAAGTAGACCTTGCGAAATTCGATGTTATTATGAATATTGGCATATCTATTTTCTTATTTTTCTTAATCGTTGAAATTATACCTATTGCATCAATTCTGTGCATAAATAAATCCATAACAACAACGTCGGGTTTTGAGTTTTCAATTATTTCTATGGTTTTAAATCCATCTTTAGGCAAAAATGACAAATCCATACAATAATGTTGAAAAATATCCAACGTCTCCTTATCAAATTCCGCACAGTCTTCCGAAATCAGTACTTTTAACTGGTTTTCCATAAAATTTCCTCCCAATAATATATGATATGTTATATATGTTACCATATATTGCCAAAACTGTCAATAGTTTTCCATTAATTTAACAATATTCAGTAAATTTGACTTATAAACACCCGAAATTAATAGTCAACTTTGGTTATACTTCTGAA
>CAMJYS010000038.1 GCA_946410005.1 uncultured Clostridia bacterium
CGACCACCGAGATCTACACTCTTTCCCTACACGACGCTCTTCCGATCTACATTTCTAAACATATGATAAAATTCCGTCAAGATAAATATTCTAAATCACCGAATCTTAAAACAATTTATCTGATAAAAAATAAAAAAAGGGTTCACAAAACATTGCTGACATAAAAACAAGCCTCCCGCCAGTTTACTGACAGGAGGTTTTTGGCCTTTTTAATTATTTACATATTCTTCGATTAGGATTTTTAAGAGTTCGTATCTATCTATTTTTTGTATAAGCGTTCTTGCTCCGTTATATGTAGTAACATAAGTTGGATCTTCCGAAAGAATATATCCGGCTATCTGATTTACGGGATTATAACCCTTTTCTGTCAAAGAATCATATACAAATTTCAAAATTTCCTTTACTGTTTCTTTTTCTCCATAATTAACCGAAAAAGTTCTGGTTTTATCATCAAAATTAACATTCATTTCTTTATTTAAATCCGACATATGTAAAATCCTCCATTCAATTCAAAAATCTCCATGATACAAATCATAATATACATAGTACGAATAAAATTCAAGTAGACAGGTTAAATCTTTTCACCGATTATAACTCTGGGTATATTATTTATGTCATTAAAAAGTTTTATATTTTCAAAACCATTTTCTTCTAAAATGCTTTTTACGAAATCATTTTGTTCAAATCCTATTTCAAAAGCTATTATTCCACGCTTCTTAATTTTAGAATACCAATTCAAACAAATCTTTCTATAATATTCCAATCCGTCCTCTCCACCATTCAAAGCAATTTTAGGTTCCAACAAAACTTCTTTCTGCAACTTTCCTATGTCTTCTTCTTTTATATACGGCGGATTGGAAATAATGGCATCAAAAGAATTATCGTCAAAATTTTTATAAATTTCAAAAATGTCGGCCTTCAGAGTCTTTATATCGCTATGTTTACTAGTGACATTTTTACGAAAATAATAATATGCTTTATCAGAAATTTCAATCCCATAAACATCCGCTTTATCGCCAAACATTTTTTTTAAAGTTATCGCAATACATCCGCTACCACTACACAAATCCACAATCTTTAAATTATTTTTATGTTTCAAAATATTATAACTTTCGTTAACTAAAACACTTGTATCTTCTCGAGGCACTAAAACTCCTTCTCCTACAAAAAATATCTCTCCCATAAATTCACATAAACCCAAAATATATTGCAACGGAATCTTAGACTTGCGTTTTTCTGCTATTTCCACAATTTTTTCAAATTTATCCTCCGAAAAAATTTTATCGCCATTTAAAATTATGTATTCATAATCTATTTCAAAACAATGGTAAAAAATAATTTTCGCTTCGGATTTATAATCGCTTATACCACTGTTCTTTAAAAGATTTTCCAATTCGTTATAGGCTTGACGCAAAGTAATCAATTTACTTTCTCTCCCGTATAAAAAATTCAGTCCTCATTATATATAGGCAACTCTATTGTAACGGTCGTACCGAAACTCTCTTCGCTTATTATATTAAGTTTTCCGCCGTGAAGTGCCACAATTTCATCAACAATTGCAAGTCCTATTCCCGAGCCTCTTTTTAAATAATTTGCTTTATAAAACTTTTTCGTCACATTAGGTAAATGCTCTGCCGGTATTCCGCAACCATTATCCGTAACGGTTATACAAACCATGGACTCATTTTCGCTTGCTGTTACGCTTACTCCGCCGCCGTCTGATGTATATTTAAGCGCATTGTCTATGATATTTATAAAAACTTGTCTTAAACGATTTTTATCACCCATAACAGGCAAAAGAGATTTCGGTTCATTATAAATTAACGCTTTATTTTCTTCCTTAGCTCTGTCCTTAAACATATATACAGCTTCGCCTAGTTCTGCCAGAACATCTATTTTTTCTTTTATAAGGCTCATTCGTTTATCTCTGATACCGGAAAAATCCAAAAGCTCTTCTACTATTCCCGAAAGTCTTGTTGCCTCTTTTGCAATTATGACAGTACCTTTTTTGATAGTTTCGTCGGTAGTTTCACAATACTGCATAGTTTCCGCCCAACCTTTTATAGCTGTTAACGGCGTACGCAATTCGTGTGAAATAGAAGAAATAAACTCATTTTTTAATTTTTCGGAAGCATCTAATTCTTGTGCCATGTAATTTATTATATCAATAAGTTCACCTATTTCATCGTCATATTTTTTTTCAATTTTTATATGAAAGTCACCTTTTGCAATTCGCTTAGCTTTTACGCAAACATCATTTATCGGATTTACTATCGATTTTATAAAATATATACCCGAAATTCCCATAAATAAAACTATTAAAGCACCTATAATCGTTAAAATAAGCGAACTCCAAATTATCCTTGAATTTGCTTCTTCCATAGAAACTATGTATCTTATCGCACCGATATATTCGCCGTTTTCATTATAAATACATTTAGTTGCCGCCATTATTTTTTCATCAAAAAATGATCTGCCTTCCCAAATTCCAAGTCCACTTTCCGATTGCTTAGCTTGAATATAATCAGGCATGGTTTCAAACTTATTCGGTAAAAAACCGGAAGACGACATAATGACATCCCCTTTGCTGTTTATAATAAAAAGATCCATCACATCGTCATCGGAAAAATTGTCGACATATATTTTGGCAATATCTTCAAATTTTAAATCGTTTTGCGATAAACAACCTTTAAATATGCTATAAAGCTCGTTTGACCGTGCAAACAAAGTTTGCCGTATACCGCTATAAAAATAACCCCTTACTATTACCAAAAAGCTAATTATTATCAATGCGAATATTCCGATTGTAGCTCCCAAGCTATTAAAAACCCAACGTTTTTTTATTCCTTTAATGTTCATAAAAAATTCCTTTATAAAATTAATTTTCCCATTTATAACCCATTCCCCAAACAGTTATTATATGTTGTGGAACAGATGGATTATCTTCGATTTTCATCCTTAAACGACGTATATTGACATCTACAATCTTTTCTTCTCCTTGCTTGCCGCTACCCCAAACATGTTCCAATATTTGAGTCCGACTGAGAACCGTACTGGGATTCGAGAAAAAATATTCCATAATTTGGAATTCAACTTGTGTGAGTTCTATAACTTTGCCACGTTTCTTGAGAGCACGATTTTTTAAATTTAAAACAAATTCGCCAAATTTTATTTCTTCATTAAATTTGTTATTCGAACGCATAATGTTGAGTGCTACACGCCTATACAGAGCGTCAACTCGTGCAACAAGCTCTGAAGGGCTGAATGGTTTTGTTATATAATCGTCAGCACCTAGCATTAATCCACTTATTTTGTCCATTTCTTGAGTTTTTGCGGTTAAAAGAATTATGCCGATAGTATCACTGCGTTTTCTTAATTCTTTACAAACCTTCATTCCGTCTATTCCAGGAAGCATTATATCCAAAACCGCTAAATCAAAATCTCTGTTATATCTGTCAAAAAGTTCAAGAGCACTTTCACCATTATCTGTATCGACAACATCATATCCGGAACGTTGTAAATTTATAACCTCGAATTCTCTTATTGCTTCTTCATCTTCTACTACTAAAACACGCTTCATAAAATTCCTCCCAATTCAATCAATCAAAATTAATTGTTATTTAAACTATTCATAAAATTTTTGGGTATATGCACCTCTTTTATATGTCCATTGCTATATTTATACCCGTAAATCGAACTGTAAAAATCGCCTTTGCTCTTTGTTGAAACTATAATTTCCGGTATAGAATCACCATCGATATCTTTTATATAAAACTCGTCAATTTTCCCGTTAAAAATAAAATCTTCAAAGATTTCAAAATCATCATTTTTTTGATTTAAAAACACAATATGCGTTGTATGAACTTCCTCTAATTTACTCAAAAACACTACATAAAATGTATTTGCGCCGTCAAAATTTATAATTTCCGACCCGCAAACATATTTGCCATCAATTAGAGGTCTTTCCCATTTAAAATCGTCACCAAAGTAATTTTTTATAGTGTTCGTTATCTTTTTTTGATTTTCCGAAAGTTCGGTCGGATTTATAACACTTTGAATTTCAAAAAAGCTTCCTTGACTGCAACCGGGTAAAAATATCAAGAATAAAAAAATCGCGAAAACGTATATTTTATTTTTCAACTTCATCACCTAAAAACAAAGACTAACTTTATTATTATAACATAAACTATTGTAAGTTGAAAATTTTCGGACATAAAAAATCCCCCGCCAAAGCGAGGTGAAAATCATAAATATTTTTTAATCAAAGTTTCGGCATAGAAAAATTAATCTAAAAACTCCACTGGATTATCACTAGAAGAATACGTCT
This sequence comes from uncultured Clostridia bacterium, assembly GCA_946410005.1. Taxonomy (GTDB): domain Bacteria; phylum Bacillota; class Clostridia; order Oscillospirales; family Acutalibacteraceae; genus UMGS1491. The sequence continues at coordinate 4,328 of CAMJYS010000038.1, forward strand.
CTATTTTACTACAACTCGGCTTCTTGCATCATGTCTTCGAAAATCTTTTCGCTAATTCTAGTTTCTTCATATCCTTCAAAAAAATTTTCCGTACCGCATGCAAAAACAAAACAGCCATAAAAAGCATACGCCCCTATTGTCAATGTTTTTTTACAAATTGCCTTACAATCTAACAACAAGAGATTTCCAAGAAACGCGCCTTCCTTTATATTTAAATTACCATCGACTAATATATTCAACTTAGTAAAAGAAACTAATTCTTCTTTAGATTTTTTTTTTGCATTCCTTTAAGAAACTACTTATGGGACGTTTTTTACCATTCTTTAAATTTTGAAATTCTATAACATTACTAAATTCCTCGTCACTGGACAGATACACAAAATTATATTTACCGATACTAACATCGCCACTACATTTAATATTTATAGTACGCGGCAACAAACAATCAAATATTCTTCCTCCACTTTGTTCTTCTTTGACAAAATAAGAATCATCGAAAACTATATTTTCTTTGGAAGTAATATTAATTGTGTTAACATAAATCCAATATTCGCTCTTTTCGATATAAATTTGTTCTATCTTTTTCGCACCGTTTATATTAATTTCATTTATAACAAACTCTTCTTCCTCACCATTCCAAATCGAGCATACACCCAATGCATTATTCATAATCTCACTTGTCAAAACTTCGCACTTAAAAGTTATATTAAATCCCTTTTTTTCATCCAATTCTATTGCAAAAACATTTTTGTTACGTTTTATTATTTCATCCCTTTGTCCTATTAATTCTTCTTTGGCTTTTTGTTTAGCCTCCGCTTTGGCTTTTCGCTCAGCTTCTGCTTTGGCTTTTTGTTCAACTTTTTCTGCTTTGATCTTAGCTTTTTCTGCTTCGACCTTAGCTTTTTCGGCTTCACGTTCTGGTTTTTTAGCTTCATATTCAGCTTTTTGTTCTTCTAAAAGTTTTGCTTGACGAATTCTTTCTTCTTTCTCTTTTCTTTCAGCAGCTTCTTTGAGTTTCTTATCCACCTCTTCTTTTTTCTTTTGCTTGTCTTCTAAAGATAATTTTGAATGTGCACCTGGTTTTTTGCCTTTTCCTTTCATTGCCTCAACGTTTCCACCGATAGAACCTAAAAATGCAGCTGCGCTTAAAACTGCAAATGCTTTTTGGAAATTTTTATTTTTAAACACAAAAAAACCCCTTAAAAGTAATAAAATTTGTTAAATTAATTAAAATAACATAACCTATTGTACCAAACATCAAGTAATTTAATTATATATTTCTATATCTACAGTGTAGAATTTAAAGTTTGGTTTTCGGCTAATTTATACAAATTACATTATTTATTTTCTTGATGACCTTAAATAGATTTTTTCGAAAGTAGCTACCGCTAAATACATTGCCGTTGCAATTACACACAAAACGAAAATTCCTGCCATTACTAAATCTAACTTGAAAACTTGACCGCCATAAACTATTAAATACCCAACTCCTTTTGACGCAACCAAAAACTCACCTGTTATTACGCCTATCAGGGACATTCCGACGTTTATTTTTAAAGTAGATATTATCGAAGAAATATTCGCAGGGATTATCAATTTAAAAAGCACCTGTATTTTACTCGCCCCAAATGATTTCATCAGCAATATTTTTTCTTTATCTATACTTTTAAATCCTGCCATTATATTTATTGTCGCTATTATTACCGAAACCAACAACGCCATTATTATAATCGACTTTACTCCTGCTCCCACCCAAACTATTATTATTGGTCCGAGTGCGACTTTCGGCAGCGCATTCAAAACAACCATATAAGGCTCTAAAACTTTTGACAAAAATTCCGACCACCATACTAAAATTGCTAATATTATCCCAAGCGTCGTTCCTAAAACAAATCCACAGACTGTTTCGCACACTGTAACCCAAACATTACTCCAAAGTTGTCCGGAATTATTTAGCATCACCAGCGTTTTATAAACACGAAGCGGCGAACTCATTATAAATGAATCTATCCACTTAAACTGTGCCGCTATTTCCCACAAAATTATTAATCCTACGAAAACACTAATTTGCGTTAATTTTACTAAAAATGACTCCCGTTTTATTTTTCTTAAATACGCTATATGTTCATTTGAATACTTATCATACCTCACTCATTTCACTCCAAATACTATCAAAATATTCATTAAACCGCTTATGATTTCTCTTTTCGTGCAATGTAAGTTTCTTACTTTCAAAATCTATTTTAAAAATTTTCTTGACAACACTCGGTCGTTTAGAAAAAACTATAATTCTATCCGAAATCGATATTGCTTCAGATATATCATGACTAACTAAAATGGCGGTTTTGTGCTCGTTTTTTATTATTTTTCTAACTTCATCCGCAAGGTTTATCCTTGTCTGAAAATCAAGAGCGGAAAATGGTTCGTCTAAAAGTAATATTTTGGGATTGACAGCCAAAGTTCTTATTAAAGCCACTTTCTGTCTCATTCCGCCGGACAGTTCATTTGGATAGCTTTTTAAAAAATCGCCAAGACCGTATTTTTTTAATAATTCAATCGCATAATTTTTTGTTTTATCGTTTAATAATTTTTTTATTTCTAAACCCAAAAACACATTTTGCTCTATCGTTCGCCAACCGAAAAGATAATCTCTTTGAAACATATATCCTACGTTTTGCTTTTGATTACTGTTTTCACTTGAAATGTTTAAATTAAATTCGCCATCAGTTATCGGCAAAAGTCCGGATATTATAGATAAAACCGTACTTTTCCCCGAACCGCTAGGACCCAATATCGTTACAAATTCTTCGTTATAAACGTCAAATGTCAAATTTTTTATCGCTAAAATTTCTTTTTCAGGTGTATGGTATTTAACTTTAACGTTTTTAAATTCTAAAATTTTATTCTGGTTCTTATTTTTCAAATTCATCAACTCTCATTTATTTCATCTATTTTTTTAGTCTAAATTTTCACTTAAAATTTCTTCTGCGTGACTATTATCAACAAGATTTTTAAAATCAATTTTTTCGTCTAATTCATTGGCATGCAAGATCGGAAGAGCACACGTCTGAACTCCAGTCACACGTATCAATCT
>CAMJYS010000039.1 GCA_946410005.1 uncultured Clostridia bacterium
ATACATCGTCAAAACCAATTAAACCGCCTGCCGAAGATAAAAAAGGAAAAAAAGGGGAAAAAAGCAGAATAGAAAAGTCTTTAGAATGCACAAACCCAAAATGTCCAACATACAGAAAAGGAGAAAAATGCGCTGGGCCATATAAAAAATATATTCGCATCAAAGACGGCGCACAAATGCAACAATATAGGTGCAAAGAATGTAGGAAAATTTTTACATTAGACGAAAACGGCAAGGTCGTAAAAAAAGTAGACAGAAAAAATGAATATGTAGAATGCAAAAGACAAAAATGTAAAAAATACGAAAAGTGCGCTATGCCAAATGGAGTACCATATACTCGCATCAAAGACGGCAAACAAATACAACGATATTTTTGCACAAAATGTAAGACATATTTTACACAACCAATAAACAAAAATGCAGAAGAACAAGCAGGAATAGAAACCCAGACTAATTAACAGGCTGGATTTTTATTTTTAGAATAAATCTTTTATTCTGTCAAAGAATGACTTTCTTTTCTGATAATTTTTTTCTGTAATTGACTTCTCAAATTTTGAAAGCATTTCTTTTTGTTCTTGTGTTAAATTTCTTGGAACTTCTATATGAACTTTCACAAATTCATCCCCGATACCTCTGCCGTGAAGTTTGGGTATTCCTTTTCCTTTCAATCTAAACACATCGCCATTTTGCGTTCCTTCATGAATATGATACTGAACTTTTCCGTCAATTGTAGGTACAGTAATTTCCGCACCCAAAGCTGCTTGTGTATAAGTTATGGGGACTTCACACCAAACATCGTCATCTCTTCTTTCGAAAATCTGATGTGGCAATACATTTATATAAACATGTAAATCTCCGGACCCACCACCGTTTTTACCGGCGTTTCCCCTACCGGACACATTCAAAATTTGTTTACTGCTAACACCTGCCGGAATATTAATTTCGATGTGTTTACGAACACGTACTTTACCTTTTCCTGAACATTTTTTACATGGCGTTTCAATAATCTTTCCATTACCTGAACATGATGTACAAACTTTTGTTGTTTGCATAACGCCAAACGGTGTTCTTTGACTGATAACAACCTGCCCTGTTCCGCCACATGTTGAACAGGTTTTCGGAGATGTACCTTTTTTCGCTCCGCTACCATTACATTCATCACAATTTTCTATATTTTCATAAGAAATATTTTTCTTACAACCTTTAGCTGCTTCTAAAAACGAAATATTAAGCGTTACTTCTACGTCACTTCCTCGTCTCGGAGCATTCGTATTTTGTCGGCTTCTTCCGCCTCCAAATCCTCCGAAAAAGCTTCCGAAAATATCCCCTAAATCTATATCCGCTCCAAACGGACTGTCACCATAAAATCCGCCGTATCCTCCGCCACCGCTGTAATTAGGGTCGGTTCCGGCATGACCGAATTGGTCATATCTTGCTTTTTTGCTCTTATCCGACAAAACATCATATGCTTCGTTAACTTCTTTAAAATTATGTTCTGCGGTTTTATCCCCGGGATTTAAATCCGGATGATATTTTTTCGCAAGTTTTCGATACGCTTTTTTTATTTCATCGTCCGATGCAGATTTACTTACGCCCAAAACCTCGTAATAATCTCGTTTTTCTGACAAATCTATTTTCACCTCTATCTAAAATAATCCCCTGCCCCTTTGGCAGATGGCAGAGGATTTCTAAAATTATTTATTTTCCGGGTCTACTTCTTTATAATCTGCGTTATAAACATTTTCTTGGCCGTTTCCAGGATTTTGAGCATTCTGCTCTTGTCCGGGAGTTCCTTGTGGAGCGGCTTGCTGATAAAGTTTTGTTGATACATCGTACATGTTCTTTTGGAGTTCTTCCATGTCTTTTTTGATTTTTTCAATATCAGAACCCTTTAATGTTTCACGAAGTGCTGAAACTTTTGTGTTAAGGCTTTCTTTATCAGCTTCTTCTAACTTACCTTCGCTATCTTTTATTAATTTTTCTACTGCATAACAAAGATTTTCCGCTTCGTTTTTAGTATCGACTTCTTCACGACGTTTCTTATCTTCCTCAGCATAACGTTCAGCTTCTTGTACTGCTTTTTCTATATCTTCTTTGCTCATATTGCTTCCGGAGCTTATAGTTATGTGTTGTTCTTTATTTGTCGCTTTATCTGTTGCTGTAACATTTACGATACCATTTGCGTCAATGTCGAATGTAACTTCGATTTGTGGGATTCCACGAGGTGCAGGAGCAATTCCGTCAAGTCTGAATAATCCCAATTGTTTATTATCTCTTGCGAATTCACGTTCGCCTTGTAAAACATTGACTTCTACTTGTGTTTGACCATCAGCAGCGGTTGAGAATACTTGACTTTTCTTTGTAGGAATTGTTGTGTTTCTATCAATTATCTTAGTCATTACTCCGCCCATTGTTTCTATACCTAGTGAAAGTGGTGTAACGTCTAAAAGTAATAAGCCTTTTACGTCTCCGCCTAAAACACCGCCTTGAATTGCTGCGCCGATTGCAACGCATTCGTCTGGGTTTATTCCTTTGAATGGTTCTTTACCGATTAATTTTTTAACAGCTTCTTGAACTGCCGGAATTCTCGAAGAACCACCAACCATGAGAACTTTATCGATTTGAGAAATTTCAAGACCCGAATCTTTAAGCGCTTGTCTTACAGGGCCCATTGTATTTTCTACTAAATCGGCTGTAAGCTCGTTGAATTTTGCTCTTGAAAGTGTTAAATCTAAATGTTTTGGTCCGTTTGCGTCGGCTGTAATAAATGGTAAATTAATTGCTGCCGAAGTCATTCCCGAAAGTTCGATTTTAGCTTTTTCTGCCGCTTCTTTTAAGCGTTGCATTGCCATTTTATCGGATTTAAGATCGATTCCGTTTTCCGCTTTAAAAGAAGATACCATCCAATCAACTATTCTTTGGTCGAAGTCATCTCCGCCTAAACGGTTATTTCCTGCCGTTGCAAGAACTTCTTGTACTCCGTCGCCCATTTCTATTATTGAAACGTCGAATGTTCCGCCGCCTAAATCGTAAACTAAAACTTTTTGGTCATTTTCTTTATCTATTCCATAAGAAAGAGCTGCCGCAGTTGGTTCATTTATAATTCTTTTTACTTCTAAACCTGCAATTTTACCTGCGTCTTTTGTAGCTTGACGTTGTGCATCGGTAAAGTATGCCGGAACCGTGATTACTGCTTCGGTTACTTTATCTCCGAGATAACTTTCTGCGTCTGTTTTTAATTTTTGTAAAATCATTGCGGAAATTTCTTGCGGAGTATACGATTTTCCGTCAATTGTAACTTTATAATTTGTTCCCATTTCTCTTTTGATTGAAATAACAGTTCTGTCCGGATTGGTTATTGCTTGACGTTTTGCGACTTGACCGACCATTCTTTCGCCTGTTTTGGAAATTGCAACAACAGACGGAGTTGTTCTTGCTCCTTCTGCGTTTGGAATTACTACCGGTTCGCCACCTTCTATAACCGATACGCATGAATTTGTTGTACCTAAGTCAATACCTATAATTTTTGCCATGATAAAATTCCTCCTAAAAATTTAAAATTTAATTTGTAACTTCGACCATTGCGTGTCTTATTACTTTTTGATTTATTTTATAGCCTTTCTGAAATACTTCAGAAATGAAATTTTGCTTTTCGTCATCACTTTCTTTGTGAGATATTGCGTTATGAATATTTGGGTCAAAATCTTCGCCTATATTTCCGAAAGATTCTACGTTCAAATTTTCAAAAGATTTATTAAGCTGTTCTTTTAAAAGTTCTATTCCTTTTTTATATTCCTCTCCGAAATTTTCTGCTGACTTAACCGCTGCGTCGATACTATCGGCCAGAGGCAAAATATTCATAATTGTAAAACATAACGCATCTGAGTAAATTGACTCTTTTTCTTTTTCGGAACGTTTACGAAAATTATCATATTCTGCCGCTGTTCTTAAAAACATTTCCTTAGTCTTGGAAAGCTCGGATTTTACGTTTTCAAGCTCTTTTGTAGATTTATCATTACTTTCTTCTTTTTGAACTTCTTTTTCTTTGCAATCACAATCTTTTTTGCAGCTTTCTTTTTCTTTGCTCACTAATTTTTCCCCTTTCTTTGAAAAACATTATTTTTCAAGCATTCTTTCCAAAAGTACACCGACAAGTGCCGAAATATATTGTAACTGCGAAGCAATTTTAGAATAATTCATTCTCGTCGGCCCTATTACCGCTATAACGCCTGATTTGTCACCTATGCTGTATCGTGTAGAAGCGACACTGGCATTTTGTAGCTCAGTATAAATATTTTCTTCTCCTATCGAAAATTTTATTCCATATTCAGTTAAATTAAGCACATCCAATAGCTTTTCTTTATTCTCTATAAAGTTAAAAATATTTATAACTGTTTCCGGATCAATATCAGGTATCGAAAGAAGATTCTTTTGGCCTTTTATTTTAATCGCAACCTCGCACGCTTCTTCAGAAGCTTTTATAAGAACTCCTATAACCGGCATAAGTAAAAACGATAATTCTTTGTTTCCGTCAACAAGAAAATTCATAAATTCCGGCGTAATAACATCCAAGGATTTACCTCTGAATTTTTGATTAAGTATCTCACTAAACATATGCAAGATATCAGAATTCAAATCGTATTCACACCTAAAAAGCTTGTTTTTTATCATCCCGCTTGATGTTATAATAACAATCATGGCACTATGTCTGCTGACTTGTACGAACTTTATATCTCGCACTTTGGATTTACCATCCGGCGGCGCAGTTATAACACAAGCCAATCCCGTTATATCGGAAAGCACCGAAACTGTACTTTTGAATAAGCTTTCGGGGTCGGTTGATGAGGTGCTTAAAATTCCGTTAATCAAATTTCGTTCTTCAACAGGTAATGGTTTTTTTTCCATCAATTTGTTGATGTACATTCTATACCCTTGACATGACGGAACTCTGCCAGATGAAATATGTGGCTGATACAAATAACCTAAACTAACCAGACCGGCCATTTCGTTTCGAATAGTTGCGGGAGAAAATGAAAAATTAAGGTCTTCACACACAACTTTTGACCCGACAGGTTCACCGGTAAGAACATACTTTTCGATTATATCAACAAAAATTTTAAGCTTGCGACTAAGCGGTTCCAGATTTTTTCACCTCTGTTTCTGCTTTAGCACTCAAAGACCACGAGTGCTAACAAATAAATTCTATCACTAAAAATTTAGTATGTCAACACCTAAAATAAAAAAATTTTTATTTTTTTGAAAAAGGAGAATAATTTATGATAATAATGTCTATTGACTTAGGAAAAGTTCGCACAGGTATAGCTGTTTGTGATAAAAATGAAACATTAGCTTCCCCGTGTTGCGTAATAAAAGAAAAAAATGAAAATATGCTTCTCGAAAAAATAATTCAAAAAGCATTAGAAATAAAAGCGGAAAAAATTGTAGTTGGGCTCCCAAAAAATATGGACGGAACGCTCGGTGAAAGCGCAAAAAGAGTTTTGAAATTCGGAGAAGTTTTAAAATCAAAAATAAATATTCCCATAGAGTTTTGGGATGAAAGACAGACAACAGTAATTGCACATAATTATTTAAACGAAACCAATATTCGTGGTAAAAAAAGAAAAAGTATAATCGACTCACTCAGTGCGTCAATCATACTCGAAAACTACCTAACCTATCGTAAAAAAGATAACAACAAATAACATTTGTACAAATATCATAATTTTTAGTTAAAACGCCGATTATTTTCTCACTTAAAATATATTGATTTTTTAATTTGCTTGTGTTATAATATATCTATATTCGAACAAAATATTTATAATAGGGAGTTTAATTATGAATTTCAAAAAACCTTTAGCCTTAGCATTATCAACTTCAATAGCGTTAAACACAACTTTCGCAATTAACTCAACAGCAAACAGAAAAATCGATATCAATGAAATATCATATTCTGAAAAAATAATCAGAAATATTAAATCAGCTGGCAACAAAGTTGCAGGATTCACAAAAAAGCATCCTGTACTAACAACCATCGTAGAATTAGTAGCAGGAGTAGCAGGAGTAACAGCAAATGCTTTGTATTATAACCATTGTATTAAAAATTATGAGAAAATGTATAGAGAAAAATTTGGGGACACTGTTAAAGAAAACTCTATTACGCCAAGACAAGAAGGGGGACAATGGTGTGCCATTGCATGTCTAACAGGGTTGTTACATGATAAAGGATATACAGATGTCACTCAAAAAGATATTTATAAGAAAACATATAAACCTTGGTTTGGTGTACCATTTTTTGAGTGCAATAGAACAAAAGGCGGACTGGCTTTTGCACCATTAAGCAAAAAAGAAATGGTTGAACAAAACCAATATGATACAAATCTTTTTATGTCATATCTTAATTGTAGTATGCTAGGTACAATTTATCAATCACAGTTTGATGAATATGTAAAAAATATTTCAGGAAATCAATTCAGATACCAACTTTTATATATACCATATATTTTAAATGACAATGAGATGGCTACGGCTATAAAATCTATTATCGGAAAGTACCAAAAAATCTCTATACTAGACGAATTTTCCTTACATCGTGACACCTTGCATTTTGTAAATATAGTGAATATAGAGAATGATTTCATCACCGTAGAAGATCCTCAAATCGGCTTATCTCGTAGGGAAAAAATAAAAGATTTTGTAGGTAGTTATGGACGTTATAGAGCTTTAATATTATTTACTATAAGAAAAACACCAATTTTATCAAAAACAAATCCGGGTATAATGATAGGTGTTTTAACCGAAAACGAAAATTTGTATAAAAACGGAGATATCGATAATGTCTTCTATGTAGACCCAGAAAACTGCAAAGAAGATTTCGAAGAGCTGAAACAAGTGTACGAACCGTATGA
>CAMJYS010000040.1 GCA_946410005.1 uncultured Clostridia bacterium
TATTTTGTCAACACCTTTTTTCTAAACTTTTTCTCTTTTGTATACTTGCACAAAACACAGCGAATTTATCGCTGTGCTTTGTTATAAATTACTAATGAATTTTCTCTATATACTCTATAATCGCTCCAAAATTCTTGTCTGCACCGCCTGTTGCAACTTTTTTATTTCCGCCGCCTTTTCCGCCAATATTGTCCAAAATATTCTTGAGAATATCATTTGCAAAGTGATTTGCGGAGCATTTATCGCTAACCGCAACGACAATTTTGCCGTCTTTTGAAACGCAAACCGCTATACCTTCAATTTTTTCGGCAATTTTAGAAATTTCACCTATAACTTTTTTATCGAATTTATCAACAGCAATATAGCCGAATTTACAGTCAAAACCAGAATTTACGAGCTTTAAATCCTCAACTTTAATCGAATTCCTAACAACATCTTTTTGAGGTTTATTTTCTGTCAATTTCTTTATTTTTTCGACAATATTTTCAGGCTTGGATTTTAAAATTTTAGAAATTTCTGCCAATTGTTGTTGTTTGTGTTGAATATAGGTTAAAGCTTCTTGACCTGTTATGGCGGTAATTCTTTTTATCCCTTTTCCGATACTTTCGGAAGAATAAATCACAAAAATTCCGATATTTCCTGTGGCGCTGGTATGAGTTCCACCACAAAGTTCGCTCGAAATATTGCCATACGTTACGACACGAACATTTTCACCGTACTTACTTTCGAAAAGTGCAGTAGCTCCACCGGCGATAGCGTCGGAAATGTTCTTAATTTCAACGTTCCCGGGAATATTTTCACGAATATAAGAATTTACAATATTTTCGATTTTGAAAATATCTTCTTCTGATATGGAATTATCGTAGTTAAAGTCAAACCTAAGCTTTTTGGATTCGACTTTCGAACCGGCTTGATGAACATTTTTGCCGAAAAGTTGTCTGAGTGCACTTTGCAACAAATGAACAGCTGTGTGATTATTGGAAATCTCTTTTCTATAGGATTTATTAACAGAAGCTTTCACTGATGTATTTACGTTTAACTCGCCAAAAATCACTCTTGCATAGTGAATAAAAATTCCGTCGCAAATCTTTTTTACGTCGGTAATTTCTGCGTTAAAATAATCGTTCGATATATTTCCTATATCGGCACATTGTCCGCCCGATTCTGCATAAAACGGCGTTTTGTCTAGAATTACTATTACTTCGTCTGATTCTTTTGCAATGGAAACTTCTGTACCATTTTTTATAATTTTTAAAACTTTAGATTCAAATTCTAAGTTTTCATAACCGACAAATTCTGTTTTCGAACAATTGCATAAAAGTTCGGAAAGATTTTTTAAGCTCTCATTTTCTTTTGCGCCAGCTATATTTTTAGATTTCTCTTTATGCGACTGAAGTTTCTGCTTAAATCCTTCGGCGTCTAACTCGAGCGAATTTTCTTCTGCGTAAGAGCTTATTATATCAAACGGCAAACCATATGTTGTGACTAAATCGAAAGCTATTTCGGCGGTTATTTTCTTTTTAGAATTATTAATGTTTTCGAGTTTTTCAAGACCATTTTCTAAGATTTTTTCGAATTGGACTTGCTCTTTTCTAATTTCGCCTAAAATAAAATCTCTATTTTCAGAAAATCTTGGGAATAAGTCGGAATAGTTATCTAAAACAAATGCTATTACTTCCGAAAAATCAAAATTTTTTATTTTATTTTTTGCGATTATCATCATGCAACGACGGATAAGCTTACGAGGAATATAGCCTCTGCCCTCGTTCGACGGAGAAACTTTTTCGGATAAAATCAACGATGTTGTACGTAAATGGTCTGTCATTATACGGATATCTTTTTCGAAAAGTTTTTTATCTGATGGTATTTTACTCTCGATAAATTTCTTTATCGGGTTCAAAAGGTCGGTGTCGTAAACAGTCGAGAAACCGTTCAAAACCATAGAAAGTCTTTCAAGTCCTGCGCCGGTATCTACGCTTGTAAAACTTAGTTTACTGAATGTGCCATCGAAATTTTTATTAAGTTGCATAAATACGCCGGCGTTCCAAATTTCAATATATCTTTTTTTGGTATCAAATTCTTTTCCGGGTAAATACTCTTCTCCTTCTCCCGTATCGTAAAATATTTCGGTACAAGGTCCACACGGGCCTGTTTCGGCAGTCGGCCCCCAAAAATTATCTTCTTTACCGCATTTTATTATATGATTTTCAGGCATACCTACTTTTTTCCAAAAACCATATGCTTCCGTATCCAACGGCAATCCAAGCTCTTCGTCGCCGGCAAAAACTGTTACATACAGTTTTTCTTTTGGTATATTTAATCCTTCGGTTAAAAATTTAAAAGCAAGAGAAATTGCTTTTTCTTTGAAATAATCATTAATCGACCAGCTTCCGAGCATCTGAAAACTCGTCAAATGATGTTTATCTCCTATTGAATCTATATCTATTGTTCTTATACATGGTTGAATATCACATAAACGTTTGTATGGTGGCTTTTCTACACCTGTAAAAAAGTTTTTGAGCGGTGCCATACCTGAATTTATAAATAATAACGTTGGGTCATTTTTCGGAACAACGGAAGAATCTGAAATTTCCATGTGGTCATTATTTTTAAAAAAAGACAAAAATTTATTTTTTATCTCAATCGACGATATTTTTTGCACAAAACTCTCTCCCTTTAAATAATGAATTTAACATGTTAATTATATTACTGCTCTGAATCCGGTGCAAGTTAATAAAAGTAACGATATTTTGAATAAACACAATTGTTGAGGAAATAATAATTTTTGTGGAGGTGAGAAATATGAGAAATAATTCAAACAATAACAACAGCAATAACAACTCAAAAGAAAATTCACAAAATTCAAGAAATCAACAATCTCAGAACAACAAAAACTCTAAGAACAATACTTCTAATCAAAATCACTCGCAAAATTGTGGCAAATAGTTTACTCCTAAATTAATTCATTAAAATAACGCCTTCCGATACTTGAAAATTCGGAAAGCGTTATCTTTTTTGCTGTTTTTTTATTTCAAAGCGATTTTTTTATTTTTATCGAATATATTTCTCGTTCTACTCAACCGTGACGGACTTAGCTAAGTTTCTTGGTTTATCTATATCGCAGCCCCTGAATTTCGCAACGTAATACGAAAGTAATTGAAGCGGCACAACAGAAAGCGACGGCAACATCATCTCGCAGAATTTCGGTATTATTATTGAATCGTCAGATATTTCATTTATTTTTGAAACTTTATCCTCTGTAGAAATAGCTAAAATTTTTGCGCCTCTTGATTTTACCTCTCTTATATTACTTATGGTCTTATCAAAAAGCTTCTCATTAGTCAAAAGCGAAATTACCAATGTGTCATCGTCTACAAGCGAAATTGTTCCGTGCTTTAATTCACCTGCTGCATAAGCTTCAGAATGTATATAGGATATTTCTTTTAATTTCAAAGAACCTTCCATACAAGTCGCATAATCTAATCCACGACCTATGAAAAATATTTTTTCTTTATCGAGGTATTTTTCCGCTATCTCTTTGATTTTACTTTCGCTTTTTAAAACTTCTTCTATCAAACTCGGCAAACGATTTATATTTTCTATACTTTCTTTATATATTTCCGAACTGATTTTATCTAACTTTTTGCCCATATACAATGCTAACAAGTATAAAATCGAAAGCTGTGTACTATACGCTTTTGTTGTAGCAACTGCTATTTCCGGACCTGCCCAAGTATATATTACATCATCAGATTCATTTGCTATTGAACTTCCGACAACATTTACTATGGATAAGACTCGAGCTCCACGTAATTTAGCTTCTCTGAGAGCCGCCAAACTATCGGCGGTTTCGCCTGACTGGCTTATTACGATTACAAGCGTGTTTTTCCCGACTATCGGATTTCTATATCTAAATTCTGACGCAACGTCAACATCTACCGGTTTTCTTAAAATATCTTCCATAAAATATTTCGCAACGCAACCCACATGATAAGCCGAACCGCACGCAACAATCGATATTTTATTTATATTTTCAAGATATTCTTTTGTAAATTCTATATCATCGAGCTTTATATTAAAATCTTTTATTCTTGGGGAAATAGTCGCTTTTAAAACTTCAGGTTGCTCCATTATTTCCTTCATCATAAAATGCTCATAATTATTTTTTTGCGCACTTTCTACATTCCAATCTATTTTGGAAATCTTTTTTTCGACAGTATTTCCGTCAAAATCAAAAAGTTCTACTTTTTCGGGAGTTAAAACCGCTATTTGATTTTCTTTTAAACGGCATACTGTTTGGGTTTCTTGTAATACTGCCGGTATATCCGACGCAATATAGTTCTCGTTTTTATTAAGTCCTATTATTAAAGGACTGTCTTTTTTTACGGCAAAAAGTGTATTCGGATAATCATCGCAAACTATTCCGAGCGCAAATGAGCCTTGTAAACGATTAACTGCGGTTTTCAACGTATCAAACATATCACCGTTATAAATATCGTCTAAAAGTTGAGCGACGACTTCTGTATCGGTGTCTGAAACGAACTTGAATCCTTTTTCGATTAACTGATTTTTCAAAACGATATAATTTTCTATTATTCCGTTATGTACAACCGCTATTTTACCGCTCTTGCTTTTATGAGGATGTGCATTTACATCGTTGGGCGCTCCGTGAGTCGCCCAACGAGTATGACCGATTCCTAAATTTGCGTTATTTAAATCTTCTTTTGTAGATATCGCATCGGCTAAAATTTTAAGTCTGCCTTGTTTTTTTTCTATTTTTATTCCGTCCTTTGTAAAAACCGCTATTCCTGATGAGTCATATCCTCTGTATTCTAATTTTTCAAGTCCTTGCAAAAGAAACGGAACCGCTTTATTTTTACCAACATACCCCACTATGCCACACATTTATGACAACAACTCCTCTTTATTTTTCATAAATTACAATTATCATATGAATTTTTAAACTTCCATTATTATAGGCAAAATTACGGGATTTCTCCTTGTTTTGTTATGGAATAGTCTATATAGCTCATCTCTGACTTTTGTTTTGATATATCCCCAATCACGCACTTGATGGTCTGCACATTCCTCTAAAACATTAAGCGCAATTGTTTTCGCCTCTTCCATTAAACGTTCGGATTCTCTAACGTATACAAAACCTCTTGAAACTATATCCGGGCCGGAAATAACATGCTTATCTGAAGAATCTAACGTAGCGACTAAAACGATTAATCCGTCTTCGCCTAAATGTTTGCGATCTCTTAAAACTATACTTCCGACGTCGCCAACGCCGATACCGTCAACCAAAACCAATTCAAGAGGAATTTGACCGACTTTTTTCATTGAATTTACATTTAATTCAATAATATCTCCGCTGTCGCCGACATAAACATTCGTTTCCGGCATACCCATACTTGTAGCGAGTTTTGCATGTTTTATAAGGTGTCTGCGTTCTCCATGCACAGGTATAAAATATTGAGGCTTCACAAGCCCTTGCATTATTTTAAGTTCTTCTTGGCAAGCATGACCGGAAACGTGCGTTTCATACATTGACTCATAAACTACCTCGCAACCGAGTTTCATAAGCTCATTAACAACTGTTCCGACAGTTTTTTCGTTACCGGGAATAGGTGTTGCGGAAATTATTATGAAATCTTCCGGACCGACGTCTACTTTTTTATGTTCGGAAAATGCCATTCTGTGAAGTGCGGACATCGGTTCGCCTTGACTTCCCGTCGTTACTAAAACAATTTCATTTTTCGAGTATTTCGTTATTAAATCAATGTCGATTATTGTTCCGCTTGGTACATCTAAATAATTTAATTGTTGAGCTATTGCAACATAGTTAATCATACTGCGACCCGAAAATGCTACTTTTTTACCGTATTTTGTAGCACAATTTATAATTTGCTGTATTCTTCCTATATTTGACGCAAACGTTGCTATTATAATTCGTTTATCTTTTGCTTTTAAAAATAACCTTTCAAACGATTCGTCTAAATTTTTCTCTGTCATTGTGTATCCGGGACGTTCTGCGTTTGTGGAATCTGCCATAAATGCTAAAACGCCTTCTTTGCCAAGTTCCGAAAAGCGTGCAAGGTCTATCATATTTCCTCTGGACGGAGTACAATCTATTTTAAAGTCGCCTGTATGCACAATAGTTCCTGCCGGAGAATGAATCGCAAGCCCTGCGGCATCGGGTATAGAGTGATTTACATTTATAAATTCAACGTCCATACAACCAAGCCTTACTCTGTTTCCGACTGTAACCGTGTTAAGATTTGCGCTGCCAAGTAACCTGTGTTCTTTTAATTTACCCGTAATTAAGCCTACTGTAAGCGGTGTCGCATAAATAGGAACGTTTATTTTTTTCAGTAAATAAGGTATAGCTCCAATATGATCCTCATGCCCATGAGTTACAACCAGACCTCTTATTTTATCCCTGTTGGCTTCTAAATAAGAAAAATCCGGTATAACGAAATCTATGCCAAGCATTTCTCCGTCAGGAAAAGCCATCCCGCAGTCTACGATTATTATATCATTATTACACTCAAAAACAGTTATGTTCTTACCTATCTGATTTAATCCGCCTAAAAAAGCAATTTTCATAGATTTCAAATTTCTGGAAGCCGTATTTCTTTTTTGATAGCTTTTGTGTAGTTTCGTAGTCATTAACTTTTTTTTATTTTGCAATTCAATCACAGTATTTTCGGGTTTATTTTTATGATTAAAATTTTTTGCGGATGTTTTTTTAGATTTTGTATTTTCAATTACTTTTTTTATCGGTTTTTTTATTGATTCAGATTTCAAAACTTTTTCTTCTTCATTTTTTGTCATATCTATTCCTCCCATAAATTTTATTAATAAATCAAATCGAGTCA
>CAMJYS010000041.1 GCA_946410005.1 uncultured Clostridia bacterium
GATTGATACGTGTGACTGGAGTTCAGACGTGTGCTCTTCCGATCTATTATGATAGGTCATGTGAATAAAGATGGTGCAATTGCAGGGCCAAAAGTTTTAGAACACATGGTAGATGCTGTTCTTTATTTCGAAGGAGACGGTCAGAACTCATATAGAATTTTAAGAGCCGCAAAAAATCGTCATGGTTCAACAAATGAAATCGGCGTATTCGAAATGAACAACGAGGGTCTTAAAGAAATTGAAAATCCATCTGCAATGATGTTATCCGGAAAGCCGAATGATGTACCTGGTATATGTGTCGTATGTACAATGGAAGGTTCGAGGCCGATTTTAACCGAAGTTCAAGGGCTTGTAACTTCAACTAATTTCGGTAATCCTCGTAGAATGGCAACAGGGTTTGACTATAATCGTCTTGCGCTTATACTTGCGGTTTTAGAAAAAAGAGCAGGATATTTTTTTTCGTCGATGGATGCATATATAAATGTTGTCGGCGGATTAAAATTAGAAGAACCTGCAGCAGATTTATCCGTTTCTATTGCATTAGTTTCCAGCTTAAAAGACACATCCGTAAATGACGAGATAATATTTTTCGGCGAAGTTGGTTTAGCAGGAGAAATCAGAGCCGTGCCTAACGCTGAATTAAGAATAAAAGAAGCTCAGAAATTAGGATTTAAAAAATGCATAATCCCCTACCACAATTTTAAATCTTTACAGAATACTAAAAATTATAAAATTGAAATAATCGGCGTAAAAAATATTCGTGAAGCGGTCAATTCTGCCTTAATTTAATACAAAAAATTCTCAACTCACATTTTTTCATGTTTTTCATTATTATACTTTATAGAGAAAAAATTGGAGTTGAGTTTATTATGAGTACCGGAAGATTACAAATAAACGTATTCGAAGAAACATTCGGAAAACCTATAAAAAATGCTAAAGTGCAAATTTCGGAATCGAAATCGCCGGAAAATATTTTAGAAGAAGTAATAACTGATATTTCAGGAAAATCGGATATTGTAAATTTAAATTCTCCGCCGCTTGAATACTCTTTGCAAGTAAATGAGCCTCTTCCCTACGGAGAATATAATATAACAGTTACGAATGAAGATTTTGATACTATAAAAATAGAAAAAATACAAATATTGCCCGATACAATCGCTGAACAAAATGTTTTTATGCAAAAAAAATTAAATAATATTGATGATACCTCTACATTTCTTATTTCAGAACACACTTTATATAAAAATTATCCACCGAAAATATCCGAAGCTTCAGTTAAAGAATTGCCTTCTGCAAGCGGATTCGTAGTACTGGATAAAATAGTTGTCCCGGAATATATTGTAGTACATGACGGCGACCCGAACGACAACAATGTCCCGAATTATTGGGTACCATACAAAGAATATATAAAAAATGTTGCCAGCAGTGAAATCTACGCTACTTGGCCGGAAGAAGCTATTAAAGCGAATATATTAGCTATAAACTCATTCGTTTTGAATCGTGTGTATACTGAATGGTACAGAAGTCGCGGAAAAAATTTTACGATTACATCTACAACTTCTTATGACCAAAAATTTGTTTATCAAAGAAATGTATTTCGTGAAATTTCAGTAATAGTAGATGAATTGTTTTCCACATATATAACAAAACCTAATATCAAACAACCTCTTTTTACTCAATTTTGCGACGGAAAAAATGTTACTTGCCCCGAATGGCTTTCTCAATGGGGTTCAAAAGAATTAGCTGACAACGGAAGTAACTATTTAGATATTCTTAGGTTCTACTATGGTTCTGAAATTTATTTAGATGTAGCTCCACAAATTTCCGGAGTACCTGTTTCGTTTCCGGGCGAAACTTTACAAAGCGGTTCGAGAGGTAGTGCTGTTAGAACAATACAACAGCAATTGAACTCTATAAGCAAAAACTATCCTGCAATAAATAAGCTTATTGTCGACGGAATATATGGCGATAAAACCGTAAATTCCGTAAAACAATTTCAGGAAATATTCGACATGCCACAGTCTGGAATTGTTGATTACGCTACGTGGTATGAAATTTCAAAAATATATACAGCCGTTGAACGTTTATCGTAACTAAAATTGATTAATAACACAATTTGTTCTATAATCTACTATTATGACATTAAAATGTTTTGATTAGTTAAAGGAGATTTCAATGCATAAAACGGACATTAGCCGCTACGGAAATTCAAAAGGTAAAAATAAAAATTTCAAAGGAAAACATATCAGAATTTTTGTATCTATATTAAAAATATTCTGGCGGCTTCTCTTAAGCTGGAGCATAATCTCAATCTTGACCGGGATTATCGTTTTGGCGTCTTTAATTATATATAAATCTACAATACTTGGAGATGATATTGCTTTAAATATAAAAAATTATAAAATGTCTCTCACGAGCTTTATTTATGTAAACGACGAAAAAGGAAATCCTCAAGAGTATCAAAAAGTTCATAACCTGGAAAATAGAATCTGGGTTGATTTTAAAGATATACCATTAAACATGAAAAATGCTATTATTGCAATAGAAGATAAGCGCTTTTATGAGCATCACGGAATAGATATCATAAGAACTCTCGGTGCAACTTTAAATGTTTTAAAAGGTTCACAAAGCTATGGCGGTTCTACTCTTACTCAGCAATTAATTAAAAATATTACAGAAGAAAGCCAAGTAAGTTTAACAAGAAAAGTCAGAGAAATTTTGCGTGCAACCGAATTGGAAAAAAAATATTCTAAAGATGAAATATTAGAACTTTATTTAAATATTGTAAATTTCGGCGGTGGTTGCAGAGGAGTTCAAACTGCGGCCCAACTGTATTTCGATAAAGATATACAAAATTGCTCTCTCGCTCAATGTGCTTGCATCGCCGCAATAACACAAAATCCAACCGCACACAATCCGCTATATCATCCACAAAACAACAAAGAACGCAGGGAAACGGTTTTGGCAGAAATGCTAACACAAAATAAAATATCAAATACTGAGTACAATGAGGCTATTAAAGAATCGCAAAACATGAATTTTTCAGAAAAGGCTAAAAAAGAAAAAGCTTCTAATTCTGCAAATGTACGAAATTGGTATGTTGAAGCTTTAGTAAGAGATATTGTAACGGATTTGTGCGAAAAATATCATATAGGTAAATCTGTTGCGGAAAATATGATTTATACCCAAGGATTTAAAATTTATTCTGCTATGGATTTAAAAGCCCAAGAATTCGCAGAAAATGCCATAAAAGATAATAATATTATGCCCAAAGACCCAAATATGGAAATTGGATATATAATGATGGACTATAACGGAAGAATTTTAGCTTCACTAGGCTCTAGAAAAGTAAAAACCGGAAATTTACTTTATGACAGAGCAAATATAGCCAAACGACAACCGGGTTCGACGATAAAACCGATTTCTGCGTATGCTCCTATAGTAGATTTGGGAGTGTACAATTATTCTTCTCTTATACCAGATGAACCACTCCAAGTAAGCACAGGAAGCGTAACCAAAAACTGGCCGGTAAACTGGTATAAAAGTTATAAAGGAAAAGTAACACTTCAATGGGCAATTGAAAAGTCTGCCAATGCCCCTGTCGCACAAGTAGTAAAACTTTTAACCCCATTAAAAAGTTATGAATTCTTAACTCAAAAATTAGGAATAACCTCTTTAGACAGTAGCGATGCCACTTCTCTTGCCGCATTAGCTACAGGAGGTACACATGTCGGTATAACTCCGAGAGAAATGACAGCGGCATTTCAGATATTCGGAAGCGGAGGAAAATATACAAAGCCATTTACGTATTTTTATGTAACTGACCAAAACGGAAAAGTAATTCTCGATAATCGCAAGCAAAAATCAATTGAAGCGGTTTCAACGGCTACCGCAACCATAATGAACCGCTTATTAAGAAATGTAATTATCGGAAATGAAGGAACAGGCCGTGCCGCTAACATACCGAATTGGAATATAATCGGCAAAACCGGTACTACAAGCAATGGATTAGACCATTGGTTTATCGGAGGAAGTCCATATTGCATTGCGGGAATATGGACAGGCTATGACAATCCTAAAAGAATAAAAGACAACGCCGCAGCAATAAGAATATGGAAATATATTATGACGAAATATTTAGACGGAAAACCTGTTATAGATTATTCTTATGACCCAAATATAGTCATGGAGAAATATTGTAAATCCACCGGACTGTTAGCAAATTCAGGTTGTACAAACACTGCAATCGGATACTATTCTCCAAGCAACATACCCGGACATTGCACATCACACTACGGCTCGCATCGGTCTTTAGAAAATTCTGTACATTCAGAGCCGGATGAAAACCTTTCCCCCTCAGAGGAGAATTCAGATAACTCTCAAAATTCTTCCGAAAATAGCGAAGAGTCTCAAGACGAACAACCTATAGAAGAATAATAACTTTATAATTTTTATATGCATAATTTGAAAATATAAACAAAGAGGAGGAATTTTCGTGAGTCTGATAATCCAAAAGTTCGGAGGAAGCTCCGTAGCCGATGCACATCATTTATTAAACGTTGCCAAAAAAGTAACGAAAGCATATTCTGATGGAAATGATATTGTAGTAGTAGTTTCTGCGCAAGGTGATACGACCGACAATATGCTGGAAAACTTAAATAATATAAATAAAAATCCATCTAAAAGAGAACTCGACGCATATATTTCTTGCGGTGAACAAATGTCAGCATCTCTTTTAGCGATGACTATACAAAATTTAGGATTTAATGCGGTATCGTTAACAGGTTGGCAAGCGAAAATTTTTACAGATACTTCTTATGGAAACGCTGAAATATTAAGCATCAATCCCGATAGAATAAAAGAAGAATTATCGAAAAAAAATATAGTGGTAGTCGCAGGATTTCAAGGAATTGATGAAGAAAACAATATATCTACATTGGGAAGAGGAGGATCCGATACAAGTGCGGTCGCTTTAGCCGCTGCGTTAAATGCCGATAGATGTAAAATATATACCGATGTTGATGGCATATACACAGCCGATCCACGAATTGTATCATCAGCGAAAAAAATTGATGAAATATCATACGATGAAATGTTTGCACTTTCAAAATATGGAGCACAAGTTTTACATGATAAATCTATTTTAACCGCAAAAAAAAATAATGTTAAAGTTGAAGTGCTTTCGAGCATGCTATCAAACTCAACCGGAACAATCGTAAAAAATGTTGAAAATCATAGAGCAAATCCGATAAGCGGAATAGCTGTTTTAAACAATATAGCAAAAATAACAATAACTGATATATATGATAAATCTATTTTTCATAATAATATATTTTCAGAATTAAAAAAGTCTGGAATCAATGTAGATACATCATTTTCTACTGTTGAAAAAAAACAAAATAATTTTATAATATTTGCTGTTGATGAAACTAAATTAGACGAAACTATAAAAATCTTAGAAAAATATTTTCCGGAGAAAGATAATATTTTTTACGATAAAAATAAATCAATAATATCTACAGTTGCATTATCTGACACAATAAATATAAATATTGCTTCAATAATATTTGAAATTTTAGAAGAAATAAAAATCAATGTCGAAATGATAGCTTGCGATGATAAACGTGTATCAATTTTAATTACATCCGTAAAAACACATTCTGCCTTAAATGCAATACATAGCAAACTATTCGAAGAAGATATATTGATATAAGATAAAAATAACGCTTCTATAAGCGTTATTTTTTTAAATATCTTTCCTCTTCGCTGAATATACACCCGCAGTACTTTTGCATATACATTCCTAATTCTCTTGCTATTTTTTGCCCTTCTCTAAAAAACGGTCTGAAATCTTTATACAAAAACTTTACTCCGTATTTTTCGGCCATATTTTCCGCAACTTCACATATCATTTCGTGGTTTTGATACGGACTTATCAAAAGAGTGGTGGAAAAATAATCAAAACCTAATTCTCTCGCTTTTTGAGCGGTTTTTTCAAGTCGCACAGAATAACAATATCTACAGCGATTTTTAAAATCCGGAAAAATGTTTTTAATAAATTCTCTCAAGCCATAATTTTCCTCAATTATAATCGGCAAATTTTTTTCTTTTACATAGTCTATAAGCGTATTTTTTCGTGCTTTATATTCAGTATATGGATGTATATTGGGATTAAACCAAAAAACGGTGGGCTCTTCCCCACTTTTTTGAAGTTCATCTATACATTTAACCGAACATGGTGCGCAGCACGTGTGCAGTAAAACTTTCATGAATCTTTACCTCGTTAAATTAACAATTTTCTTTTGCTTTTTCTTCTTTTGTTTCTTTCTTTGTCCAAGCAAAAATTCCTCTTATAGCAAGTATGAAATATGCAAAGAAAAGCATGCTTTGAAAATACTCGCCAATTACAAAAAATCTAATACTCATATATAAATTTGATATTAACCAGAAAGCAAATCCCCACTTATTTCTTTCTGCATTCATAATTGTCCCAATAAATGCTATCAAAGACATTAAACCGGATAAAAGGTTCCAGGGATTACTAAGCCAAGAGATTACCGAATTAAACACATAAAACATCCTTTCTAGAATAAACCGACAACAAAGTTCAAAATAACTTTATTTTCGAACCGATTAATATTATAATACATGTAATAGTAATTTGTAAATTACCAACTTATTAAAATTAATATGGAGTATATAAAATGAAACAACCATTACCGGATAGATTAAGACCTGAAAATTTGAGCGAAATAGTAGGTCAAGAGCATATTTTCGGAAAAGATAATTTTATAGAAAATTTAATAGCCGAAGACGCTCTCCCAGATC
>CAMJYS010000042.1 GCA_946410005.1 uncultured Clostridia bacterium
TTTTTTGAATTTTCTCATAGATTTACCCATAGTTAAAAATCTCCTTTATAATATAATATAGTTTTTTACAATAATTATTGTATTTATATATTATCACAATTTAATTAAAAAGTCAATATAAAATCGCAAACATCGTTATATTGATGAAATTATTTATAAGAATAATATTCAAAATATCACAATTCGACAAAAACTTTCTTAAAGATGAAATCCCCACACCTTAAATTTAAGGTGTGGGGACTTTTAACAAAATTATATGTTATTGTGGGAATCTTAAAATGTTCGGAGCAAATTTTTGCATGTTAAGTTTAAAGCTAAGTAATGTTTTTACAGTATTTTCACGAATGGAATTTATCATTGCATCGAACATATCAAATCCTTCTAAACGATATTCAACAACCGGGTCACGTTGTCCGTAAGCACGCAAGTTTATACCACGTTTTAAATCTTCCATTGCATCGATGTGGTCCATCCATTGTTCGTCTACGTTTGTAAGAAGAACTGCTCTTTCTAAATCTCTGCTTGCTGATGAACCCAAAATTTCTTCGTGTTTCATATATGTTTCATGACAACGATTTTTTATGAATTCCACAATCTCATCTGCGGTCATTTGCAGTGGTTGTTCCTCAGTCGAAACTAAATCTTCCGGAGTGAGTATCCAATCCATATAGTAAACTTTCAAGCCTTCTAAATTCCAATTTTCTTTCGGAATATCTTTTGATAAATATCTGGAAACAACTTTTTCAACCGATTCATCCATCATTGTCATAATTTGTTCACGTAAATCTTCGCCGTTAAGAACCATATCACGTTGATTGTATATAATTTCACGTTGGCGATTAAGTACATCGTCGTATTGAAGAACATTTTTACGAATTGCAAAGTTTCTGCCTTCGATTTTCTTTTGTGCCGACTCTATTGATTTTGTGAGCATATTTGCTTCGAGCGGGCTATCTTCTTCGACGTTTAATCTTGACATCCAAGCTTTTAAGCGGTCTCCGCCGAACAAACGCATAAGATCATCTTCGAGCGAAAGATAAAATCTGCTTTTTCCCGGATCACCTTGACGTCCTGAACGACCTCTTAACTGGTTGTCGATTCTTCGAGTTTCG
Source organism: uncultured Clostridia bacterium (assembly GCA_946410005.1). Lineage (GTDB taxonomy): Bacteria > Bacillota > Clostridia > Oscillospirales > Acutalibacteraceae > UMGS1491. The sequence continues at coordinate 1,113 of CAMJYS010000042.1, forward strand.
TGACGCTCTGTTCCTATTACATATAATCCTCCGCAGTCACGCACTTCATCTGCCGAGCCTTTAATTTGCTCTTTAAATTTCTCATGAAGCTCGATGTATTTACGTCTTGCTTCTTGAATTTTTTCGTCTTCGGTAATAGAAAAGCTATTGGCTTCGGCGATTACTTCATCGTCATATCCTAATTTTTTAAGTTCAGCTTTTGCCATGTATTCAGCATTACCGCCGAGCATTATATCTGTACCACGTCCTGCCATATTTGTTGCGATTGTAATAGCGCCTTTTTTACCGGCCTGTGCGATAATTTGAGCTTCTTTTTCGTGGTATTTAGCGTTCAATACTTCATGAGGGATTCCTTTTTCTTTAAGCATTTTACTTAAAATTTCAGATTTTCCGATAGAAACCGTACCGACTAAAATCGGTTGACCTTTTGCGTGGTTCTCTTCTATATCAGCAACAATTGCTCTATATTTAGCCTCTTGCGTCATATAAACAACGTCCGGAAGGTCTTCTCTGATTTTTGGTTTATTTGTTGGAATTTCAACTATGTCGAGTTTGTAGATTTCACGGAATTCTTGTTCTTCCGTCATGGCAGTACCGGTCATTCCGGAAAGCTTTGTATATAATCTGAAATAATTTTGGAATGTTACAGAAGCCAAAGTTTTAGATTCTTTTTCGATTTTCACGCCTTCTTTTGCTTCCAAAGCTTGATGTAGACCCTCGTTATATCTTCTGCCAATCATAATACGTCCGGTAAATTCATCGACGATTAAAACTTCGCCGTCACGCACAACATAATCTACATCTTTTGTCATAACGCCGTTGGCTTTTATTGCTTGGTTTATATGATGTTGAAGTGTAATATGTTCAGGATCTGTCAAATTTTCAATATTAAAATATTCTTCTGCTTTTTCTACACCGGATTTTGTTAATGTGGCTGTTTTTGCTTTTTCATCTACAACATAATCGTGGTCTTCGAATAATTCTTCGTTATCTTCTTTTGAATCGATTTCGGCGACTTTCAACATTCTTAATGTTTTTGCGAATTTATCTGCAATGGCATACATCTCGGTAGACTTGTCGCCTTCTCCTGAGATTATAAGAGGAGTTCTTGCTTCATCGATTAATATTGAGTCAACTTCGTCGACGATTGCAAAATTATGTCCACGTTGTACTTTTGCCGATTTATGTGTAACCATGTTATCACGCAAATAGTCGAATCCAAACTCGTTGTTTGTTCCATATGTTATATCGCAAGCATAAGCTTTCGCACGTTCAGATTTACTGCAATCGTTTGTTATAAGACCTGTTGTTAATCCTAAAAAGTCAAACAGTCTTCCCATCTGTTCGGAGTCACGTTTCGCCAAGTAATCGTTTACTGTGACAATATGCACTCCCTTTCCTGTTAGTGCGTTTAAGTACGCAGGCAAAGTTGCGACAAGAGTTTTACCTTCACCTGTCATCATTTCACTTATTCTTCCTTGATGTAAAACGATTCCGCCGATAATTTGAACCGGAAAATGTCTTAACCCTAAAACTCTGTCGGAAGCTTCTCTACAAACTGCGAATGCATCAGGCAAAATATTGTCTAATGTTTCGCCGTTTTTTAAACGTTCTTTTAAAACAATAGTTTGCGAAGACAATTCTTCATCCGACATATTTAAATATTTTTCTTCCAGCGATAAGACTGCTTCACTTATTGGTTTAATACGTTTTAATTCCCTTTTGCTATAATTACCAAATAGAGTATTTAAAAAACTCATTTTCAATCACCCCTAAAATTAATAAATTGATGATATATTTTGACTGATATTAAAAGTATTGAACTACGAAAATATCTTTGCTTTTCATTATATCTTAAATATACAAAAAAATCCATATATCTTTCGCAATCTAAAAAATGTTATAGCTTTGCTATATGAAAAAATTTTATTATTAGATATAATATAACTCATTATACCATATATTTTGTGAATATGCATTAATTTTTGAATAAAAATTTACTATTTATAATTAAATTTTTACAAATATGATTTTTGCTACCATATGTGATAGCATTATATGAGTAAACTGAAAATTTTTTAAGGAGGAAAATAAATGATAGAAAATTTCGACGAGATATATGATTTAATGGAAGAAGCTTTTCCGGAATCTGAATATAGGACTTATGAAAATCAGAAAAAATTATTCGAAAAAAAAGAATATAAAGTAATTACCGAAAAAAATGAAGATGGAGAAATAATTGCGTTTTTAGCTTATTGGAAATTTAAAGAATTTTATTTCATCGAACACATCGCAGTAAGCTCAAAATGTAGAGGAGGGGGTATAGGCTCGAAAATTATGCGTCGGTTTATAGAATCTGCAAATATGCCGATAATTTTAGAGATTGAACCGCCGATTGATGAAATTTCAAACAAAAGACGCAGTTTTTACGAAAAATTAGGTTTTAAATTTTGTGAATATGAATATTTTCAAATTCCTCTGAGAGAAAACACAAAACCTATGCGCCTAAATATTATGAGTTATCCTATCTTAATAAGTATAACTGATTTTGAAAGATTCAAAAAGAAAATTTATGAAAATGTATATGAGGTTAATAAAAATGAATATTTAAAAATGAAAAACAGAACTTAGAATTCACGTTTTGTTCTTCGTAAAAATAATTTTTTTATAGCACTTTCCGGCAAAATTTTACCGGATATAGCGTCGTTAACTGCCGAGCATATCGGAAGATCGACGTTATATTTTTTGCCCAATTTAACTATTGCAAAAGAAGTTGAAACGCCTTCAGCAAGCTTTGAATAGCCATTGCGTTTAACCAAGCTTTCGCCGAATTTACGATTATTGCTGTATTGCGAAAATAATGTTGCTTGATAATCTCCCAAATGAGCTAATCCATATGCTGAAATTTCATTTCCTCCCATTGCTTGTATCAGTCTTGCAATTTCATGTGTACCACGTGACATCAAAGCTCCTTTTATCGATTCATATCCCATTGCATCTAAAATTCCCGCAGCTATTCCCATTACGTTTTTTGCAGCTGCACCGATTTCACTGCCAATCATGTCTGTTCCATAATAAAATCTTATAAGAGAACTTGAAAAATTGTTTATCAAAAAATCTTTTGTGTTTTCTGATTCTGAGTCTATAACCATGCAATTTGGAATCCCGAGAGAAAAATCTTGTACGTGACCGGGCCCCACCCAAATCGCTATGTTTGTATCAAAATTGAACGTTTCTTTTAAAATTTCCGACAATCTTTTACCGCTCGACTCCTCGATTCCTTTCATGCATAATACAAAAGTTTTCCCGATTAGACTTTTTTTGAATTGATTCCTTAAAATTTCACAAAAATTTCGTAAAGATTGTGCATTAATTGAAATTACGATAATTTCAGCGTGTTCTAAAGTTTTTTCAATGTCTGAACTTACCATTATTTTTTTATCAAAATTCAAAAAACTGTTTTTTCTGGTATTTTTTATTTCGTTCAGACGCAAAGACCCTTCACGTCCCCATAAAATTACATTGTGACCTATTTTATTCAAGTACCATGCTATGAACGAACCCCATCTTCCGCAACCTAAAACTGATATATTCAACGTGCCAACTCCTTGATAAAATAATTTAAAAACAATTTGTGAATAATTATATACCAATGTTTTGAAAAATGTAATATATTATGATACACTAAAAATGTATGTCAGTATAGTTGATTTTTTTTATTACATATTGTATAATCTAAAATTGTAATTGTAATTTATAAGTATATGACTATATAACTAAAGAATTTGGGGGATTTACATGGGATTCGAATTTGACAATAACGATGAAGAAGCAGTTAAAATAAAAGTAATAGGAGTAGGCGGAGGCGGCGGAAACGCCGTAAACCGCATGGTCGATTCAGGAGTAAAATGCGTTGAATTTATTTGTGTAAATACAGATAGACAAGCTTTGATGCGTTCAAAAGCAACACACAAAATTCAAATCGGCGAAAAAATCACAAGAGGAAAAGGTGCAGGCTCTAAACCCGAAGTAGGACAAAGAGCAGCAGAAGAAAGCCATGATGAAATTATATCGGCATTGAAAGGTGCGGATATGGTATTTTTGACGGCAGGAATGGGTGGCGGAACAGGCACCGGGGCGGCTCCCATTATTGCGCAAATAGCCAAAGAGATGGGAATACTCACTATAGGAATAGTTACAAAACCTTTTGCATTTGAAGGTGCAAAAAGAATGCAACAAGCCGAAGCAGGTATTGCGGCACTCAGAGAACATGTAGATTCTTTAGTAGTAATTCCAAACGAAAGATTAAAACTTGCAAGTCAACAACGTATAACCTTAATGAATGCGTTTATCGTAGCTGACGATGTTTTACGCCAAGGTGTGCAAAGTATATCTGACTTAATCTTGTTACCGGGTTTAGTAAACCTCGACTTTGCTGACGTAACATCAATAATGAAAGATGCGGGATATGCTCATATGGGAGTTGGACGTGCTTCCGGTAAAGATAAAGCAGAACTTGCAGCAAATATGGCAATTTCAAGTCCGCTTCTCGAAACGGCAATAAATGGTGCAAAAGGAATTATAATCAATGTTACGGCGTCGCCGGATATCGGTCTTGACGAAATTGAAACAGCGTCTTCGCTTATTTCGCAACAAGCCGATAAATCTGCAAATATTATTTGGGGTGCTGCTTTTGATGAAACCATGGATGACGAAATCAGTGTAACAGTTGTCGCAACAGGATTTGCAAAGAATGATTTTGAATCTGCCGTTGTAAAGTCATCACAACCTGTAAACAATAATTTGGGACAAACTAGTTCAAATAATATTTCCGATGATGAAAGATTTTATGATATAATGTCAATTTTTAAAAATAAATAATTATATTTATAGACTGTAAAAAATAGCTCATTTCTTGAAATTTCGAGAGATGAGCTATTTTGAAAACAAAAAAATAAGATTTAAATTGAAAAACCAATTCAAATCCTATTTTAAAATGTTGGCGCTTTCCTATTCTCCCAGGCCGTCACCAGACAAGTACCTTCAGCGTTGTCGAGCTTAACTACCGTGTTCGAGATGGGAACGGGTGTACCTTCGACGCCATCAGCACCAACACTATATTCATATAATATCATACGTGAATATTCTTGTCAACACTTTTTTGAAAAAAATTTTTATTTTATTTTTGTTTATTTAATATCATTGTTTATAATAAGATATTAACGCATTTGTTGTTGCTCCCAACCCTAATTCTTTTGCCATTGGTTTGGATGTTTTCATATATATTGTTATTAATTTGGAATTATTTCTTATAGCACGATAAATATACTTTCCGACTTTATATGCTCCTACACACGCTAAAATCGTTCCGGCTACTGCTGTTCCACCAATGGCCATTCCTCCTATTAATTCTGCGTTGTTTTTTATAAATTGATTTGCTGAAACAACTGCATCTGTAAATTCTTGTGATATATTACGCGTAATTTCTCCTACGTTGCTTCCGCCTGAACATGCTTCTAAAAGTGAGGCATTGCTAAAAACAAATAGAAGAAATAGAATCACGATATGAAAATAAAAGGAC
>CAMJYS010000043.1 GCA_946410005.1 uncultured Clostridia bacterium
TTCAAAGAGATTTGACTTCAGAGACTCTTGGTTCTGCTACATTCAACACTCATGAATTCGATGGAGAAAAGTATATACGAACATATTTAATTGTAGTTCAAAATGGAATCAGAGAAAGAATATGCTTGAATACTAGTCTGGTTCAGACCCCATCTTTATCGTTTGACGGAAAAGTTTTTTCTAAAAATCTTCAAGCATATTCTCCGTTGTATGAATTAAAAGACGGAAAACCTCCTGTTGGATACTATTTAAAAATGGGTTCCAACATATTAGAAAGCGCTATAACGTTAATTACAGAACATTGCCGAGCACCTGTTGTTAGAAAAACATTTAGCAAAAATCTTTTAACCGATTTCGTTGCTGATTCAGGTGACGATTGGCTGACTTTCATAAGCGATTTGTTAGGTCAGGCAGAACATCATATAGCACTTTCACCTTCTGGAGAAATTATTTTAGAAAAAGATGTAAAGTTTTCTGAGACAATACCTATATGGGAATTCAATGATGATAACTCGTCTATACTTCTTCCTAGTATAACTATGGAATATGACTTATGCGATATACCTAACACGGTAGAAGTAATTTATTCTGACGATAAAAATTATATTTTTTCGAGAGCTGTCAATGATGACCCAGACTCACCTACTTCCACTGTGTCTAGAGGTCGTGAAATTCTGGCTAGGGTTACCCAACCGGTTATCGTAGGTAATCCCACTCAAGAAGAAGTTGATGACTATGCTCAACGAACGCTTGAACAGATGTCAACCGTAACTTATAAACTGAATTATTCTCACGGTTATTGTCCAGTAACCATAGGTGATTCTATAAGATTAAATTACAAAAAGGCTGGATTATATAACATTAAGGCTAAAGTTATGTCTCAGACCTATAATTGTAGTAAATCAATGTCAGTTTCTGAGACAGCAGCGTTTCCAGTTAATTTGTGGAAAGGAACTATGTACCATGTATAAGCTGCCGCCAAACATAGTTAAGACATTTGCGTCTACGTTTAAAAAAGAAAAACAAAAAACATCATCTACTGTTTATGGATACGCCGTTATAAACGAAGGAAAGATTTATGTTAAGTTGGATGGTTCAACCGAATACACTCCAGTGGTTTCAACCATAGATGTTGTTGATGGTGATAGAGTAATAGTTAATATAACAAACCACAGAGCTATGATTGTAAATGATATTTCTTCTCCTGCAGCTAGAAGTAATTCTGTAGCAGAATTAAAAGGCGAATTATCTGATATAACTGACGTTCATAAAACAGCGTTCGCATTTAAAAGTTTGAACAACGTTAAGTTAGAGTCTTTTTATGATTATATGATAAAAAAGGGCTTTATAACTAGATACGTTAAGATGTCTGATGAGACAGAAGAAGCATCTGCTGTGGTTTTGTTCAACTTATCGTCTGGAGCTGTTATATCTGGTGCTAATATATTAAACAAAAGTATAACTAGCGACAAACTTGCAGAGTCCGTAGCAACAGAGATAATTTCTAAAATACCAGATACAGGTTTTGTTGAATTAACGTTACAGTCTAGTTTCGAAAATTACAACGACTCCTCTAAATTAAGTTATCGTGAAATAAATAACAGTATGATTTATTTAGATGGGGTTGTTAAAAGAGCAAAAGGTTTAACAAGCAGTCAGATTTTAACTATTATTCCGAGAAATGTTTCACCAAAACACGATATGGAATTTATATTTCCATGTGACAATGATAGAATGTGCTATGCTACTTTGTCAACAATAGGTATATTAACTATAACAAGTGTATACGACCAAGATGGAACAAAATCTACTGAGCCATTAAATCGTGTTTACATAAATACATCATATACAGTGTGGAGAGGATAACATATGGATAATACAATTTTAGTTGCTATTCTATCCTTTATCGGAACTATAATTGGAACATTCGGCGGTATACTTACGGCGAACAAGCTTACCAATTATAGATTAACTCAGATAGAAAAAAAGATAGAACAGAATACATTATCATACGAACACATTGTTTCTGAACTAAGCAACTTACGCACGTCATATGAAGTTAGTTCTGTTAAAATATGTAACTTAGAAAAAAGATTAAACAACATAGAAAAGCTAATGGAGGGGAAAGACATATGAAATTAAATTTTAAAGTTAGGTTAAAGAACAAGTTATTTTGGACGACCATGATACCCGCTGTTATTTTACTTGTAACGCAGGTATGTAAATTATTCGGTCTCAACTTAGACCTTAGCGGTATATCGTCTTCGTTATTAGATATAGTTTCTACAGTATTTATAATTTTAACAATTTTAGGTATTGTTAATGACCCGACTACTAACGGTATGTCGGACTCAGACCTCGCAATGACGTACGAAGAGCCTAAACGATAAAAACATAGTGTATTATGGAGTAAAATCCATACTTTATATTTTAGGAGGATGCTATGAATAACATCGTTGACAAAATAATCGAAAAAGGTTTGTGTGTTGTTGCAGGAGCACTATTAGGGTTGTTTATATCTAAAAAGGTATACGACGTCAATAGTGATTCCTATATTAACGACATGGCAAATATACAGTGTAAACTGGATGACATTGATAGCAAAGTTCAGGTCATTAAAGACAGAAAGTAAAAAGTAAAACCAAAACTAGGACACTCACTTGAAAAACAGTGGGTGTTCTTTTTTTACCAGAAAAACAAGTTGTTTTATGGGATAAACTCCCAAAGATTTATATTTTCGGAGGAATATTTTATGGACACGAAAACGATTGAAGTATTAATGAGGAAAATCGAAGACATCTTGAACGAAACTAAAGACTATTGGACACGGCATTTTTCCAGAATGTTCGATGGTAAATACACGATTACTCGTGCAGATAAAAACTTGGATACGCGAGAAGTAGATATCGAGTTTATAGACGACGGGTTTAAAAATGAAGTTGTATTTAAGCTTTGGGACTATGACGAATATACTGACAGTAGTGTTTGGAGGATTAGAACACGTTCGGAGGCTGGTATAGAGAAAGCAAAAGTACTTCTTTCGTATATTACGTTACTATACGAATATAATGAAAAGGTCCTATCAGAAAAATAAAATCTAAAACGAGTTTAGGGCACTCACTTGAAAAACAGTGGGTGTTCTTTGTTTATATTTTTGGAGGAAATATTTTATGATTAGCAACAAAAAAGAAGACACTATCATGAATTTTATGGACACACTTGAAATAACTAAGAATTTTTGGATTAACAAATTAAGTAAACTAGAAGGATATAGATTCATTATAGCTGGTCATGATGAATATAAATGTAATTTTCACATCTTATTTTATTTATATAATGTACCGTATGGAGTAATATTCGAGATGACTGATAAAAAAGAATGGGATGTTCGGGTTCTTTCAACAAGACATGAGATGGCGTCTATTCTTTGTAGCGCTATTAAAGGAGAACTGTAGGATTTAAAATAAGGAACTCTTTAACGATAAAAACATAAAGGGAGGAAGAAAAAGAGAAAACGCACTTCTGAACTATATTTTGTCGGTATACGACCAGAAATAAGTGTAACAACAAACCAAAGGCACTCACTTGAAAAACAGTGGGTGTTCTTTTTTGACGATAAAAACATATGCTATTATGGGATAAAATCCTAATAGAATTTTTGGAGGACTTTTTATTATGAAATTCTATCTGACAAAAAAAGATGAAAACGTAAAGGCAGCTTTTCAGGCTCAGGCCGAAGAAGTTGAAGAGAATTGGAAGCTCTTCTTTGATAAAACGTTTGCAACGTTTGAAGATTACAAGATGGTTGACCACCACTCGGATTATGAAACGTGTACGACTTGGTACACATTCACTTTCGATGGCGATTACTATAAAGTAATGTTCGAACTCGCGAAAGTTGGAAAAAATGGGAGCGTGAAAAAACTCAATTTCAGCGTCTACGGACTTGATGTATGGAAAAGTGTGATAATACGGAATTACATTAGGGATGTATTGAAAAAATGTAAGAAAGAGATGAAGAAAGAGATGAAGAAAAACTAAACAGGAACGAACCCAATAAGGGCACTCACTTGCTTGAAAAACAGTGAGTGTTCTTTTTAACGATAAAAACATATACTATTATGGAGTAAAATCCGAAATATTTTTGACATTTAGGAGGCAAAAACATGGTAACAATAGCAATATTGTCAATATTGTTGTTAGCAGTGATAGGGGGAATTGTATTAAGTTACATACCTTATATCTTAATAGCAATAATGGCGGCATCTGTTATTTTATTAACAGTGGCAGTCTGCAAATGGATTGTAAAATAAAGGATAAAACCCAAAACTAGAGCACTCACTTGAAAAACAGTGAGTGTTCTTTTTTGACGATAAAAACATCGTGTATTATGGGATAAATACCTAATAAATATTGTAGGAGGAAAGATATGATTATTGGAATAATACTCTTAGTCATGGGAGTATATTTGATAGTATCTAACGGACAAAAATAAAATAGGTAAACCGAAAAGGCACTCACTTGAAAAACAGTGGGTGTTCTTTTTTGACGAAAAAAACATGTGCTATTATGGAGTAAATATATGATATAGTGTTATTATGAAAGGAGGAAACTTATGTAATAAACTAAAGTCTCATATTTTTGTTTTCCTTGGGCACTCACTTGAAATACAGTGAGTGTTCCTTTTTGACGAGAAAAACATGTGCTATTATGGGATAGATAGAATCCTAATAATTTTTTATATTTTGGAGGAAAATTTTTATGGCAACTTTAATTATTCTCGGACTGGTTTGTTCTTTTGCTGGAGGCGTGCTTAGCGCCATAGGAAACAAAAAACAACAACGTAAGATGATAAGAGAAGAAGTTCGTAAAGTTTACATTCACGGATTGAAGAAAAAATAAGGATTATCAAAAACCAAAGGCACTCACTTGAAATACAGTGGGTGTTCTTGTTTGACCATAAAAACATGTCGTTTTATGGGATAAATACCAAAAATTATATTTTTATTGGAGGATTATTATGTTCACCGGAGCATGGAAAGCGCTTGTGGAAATTATTTATAATACAACAGGAAGTTTGTTTGTAGGAGTATATCTGTACGCGTTACTAACATTGATAGAGATAATTTCATTAAGCGTTATAATTATGCATATCGCTGAAAAAATAAGAACAAGAAAAAGAAAAAGATAAGGTGTTAACCATGAGCGCACTCACTTGAAATACAGTGGGTGTTTCATTTTAACGTGAAAAACATATACTTTTATGGGAATTATTTCCTAATTTATATTTGGAGGATTTATGTTATGAACGAAGAAAAGACGAAGAAACAATATGAGGAATGCATCACCGCAAATATATTGGTGATTCAGAATCTGTGGAGTATGAGAAACTCCGCGCATATTCTAGATAATCAATATAGGGACATCCTCAGTCTATTAACTGACGTCTCGTATGGTCTGAGTGAAATAATTACAAACCAGACGAATATCAACTAAGAAGTTTAAAACCAAAAACGGGGCACTCACTTGAAATACAGTGGGTGTTCTTGTTTTACCAGAAAAACATGTTGTTTTATGGGATAAATACCAAAATTATATTTTTGGAGGAGTTTATGAAGAAAAAAACGAATTTTCAGGCTCTCAAAGCGGAGGAGAGAAGACTATTGACCGAGCTTAATAAGCTTGACGTAAACGACGACAAATATGACAAAATACTAACTCGACTAATAAGGATTAGAGAGGCAATAATTAAATCGACCGATGCTTACACAAAGCGTAGAGAGATTGTTTCGTCGCTCGTCCCTATAGGGGTGAGTACGTTTGTATTTTTGCTGTCGCTGTTCGTCGAATACAGCGGCGATAGTATGTTCACTTCGGAAGCAGCAAAGAGTTTGTTTAAGAAGTTGACGAAGTAACATTCAAAGAAAAATAAGATTGGAGGTAAAATAGAACAGATTAAACAGTCTGTTCTATTGTTTCAAAAGTGAATAACAGGTTAAAATCTAACATTTTAATTGGAGCTGGAATCGGTGGATTGATATTTTCCGGAATCCAGCTTTTTAACATTGGTAAAAAACATGCTAACTTATATTCTGATAAGTTGATTTCAAGAAAAGAAAAAATAAAGAGCACATGGAAGAGCTATATTCCGGTGGCGATTAATGTTGTTACATCTTCAGGGGCGATAATTGCAGGTGCTATTGGATTAAATAATTCAATTGTGGCAACGTCTACGCTAGTTGGAGTGACACAGAATGCTCTCTCTAGTTATAAATCTGCGGTTGCAGACACGGTTTCTAACGAAGTTAAGGACGCGATACAAGAGAAAGCTAATAAGAAATCTATGGATTCCAATGATTCAACACCTTCGCCTAATGACATACGCCAGATGGATGAGATGATGTGCTATGACTCGTATTCTGGAAGATATTTTTATTCGAATATCTTAAGTCTCGAACGCGCTATTAATAGTGTAAATAGAGACATAATGAATTATGATGCGTGTTCATTAAATGAGTTCTATGCGTATCTAGATAAAGATGGCTCAGATATTGGAGATATAGTCGGCTGGACGTCCAAGGAGTATGGACGTTCTGGTGACGGTCTTGATATTGTGTATCATTACGAAAAGTCAAAGCACGGGTATCCGGTGCTGGTGTTTGGGTATAGCAGTGACCCTGTGTAC
>CAMJYS010000044.1 GCA_946410005.1 uncultured Clostridia bacterium
ACACGACGCTCTTCCGATCTTTTTGTTTCAGAAAGTAAATTGGAGCTTGCTTATGATGTGATATCCGAAAATAATTCTTTTCCGGCAATTTGCGGTAGGGTATGCCCGCAAGAAAAACAGTGCGAATCAAAATGTGTAAGAGGTATAAAAGGCGAACCTGTTGCAATCGGTAGACTTGAAAGATATGTTGCGGATAAACATATTTTCGAGGAGAACAAAACTCAAGCTGACAACAAAAAAGAAAAAAGCGTAAATAATATCGAGCGCAGTAAGTATAAAATCGCAATAATAGGTTCCGGTCCCTCCGGACTTGCTTGTGCATCTGAACTTGCCGATTTTGGATTTAAAGTGGATATTTTTGAGGCGCTTCATTCTTGTGGAGGTGTTTTGGCGTATGGAATTCCGGAGTTTAGATTGCCAAAAAGTATTTTAAACTATGAGCTTGAAAATTTAAAAAATAAATCTGTGGATTTCATCACTAATGTAGTTATCGGAAAAAGTTTTACTGTTGACGAGCTTTTTGAAAATGGTTATAGTGCGGTTTACATTTCAACCGGTGCAGGGCTTCCTAGGTTTATGAATTTGCCGGGAGAAGGCTTAGCGGGAATTTATTATGCAAATGAATATTTAACGAGAGTAAATCTTATGAAAGCGTACGATTCGCACTTCGATACCCCTATACAAAAATCTAAAAATGTAGTAGTTGTCGGTGGGGGAAACGTTGCAATGGATGCAGCAAGATGTGCAAAAAGATTTTCTCCCGAAAGCGTAACGGTTGTTTATAGAAGAACCGAGGAAGATATGCCTGCAAGAAAAGAAGAAATATTGCACGCAAAACAAGAAGGAATAAACTTCATGTTTTTGAGTAATCCTACGGAGTTTTTAGGTTCAAGCGGTAAAGTCGAAACTGTAAAATGCTCAAAAATGAAAATATCAAAAGACTTAGAAAGCGGTAAAAATTTTGTTGGGCCACTTAATGAATTTTTTGAATTAAAAGCTGATACAGTAATAATAGCTATCGGAAATGAATCTAATAAAATTATAAGAGAAGAAAATTCAGGAATAAATTTTGATGAAAAAGGTCGTATAATTGTCAACAAAGAAACGCTTCAAACTTCTAGAAATCATGTTTATGCCGGCGGAGATATTGTAACCGGTGCGGCAACAGTTATACTTGCAATGGGCGCGGGCAAAAAAGCGGCATTTCAAATTTATAAGGATTTATTAAATGAAAAGTAAATTTGAAAGAGGTACTAACGCATAGAGTTTTCTGTTTTTGGTTGTAAAATAAAATTTAATTTTTATTTTCTTGCTATGATTACGCTTATTATAGTTACAGATAAACAAAACGCAGCTATATTTGCGGTTATAGCGTCTTTGCTTCATGAATTTGGGCATATTTTTGCGATGAAACTGCTTGATTATAAACTAAAGCGTATAAAAATAGGGTTTGTGAATTCGGATATAATTTTGAGCGTGCATAAAAATTCGGATATGATAAAGATTTTACTTAGCGGTTCGTTTGTGAATTTTTGCATTGCTTTGATTTCAAAATTGCTATTTTTCTACACCAAAAAAGATTTGTTTGAAATAATATTTTTGCAAAATTTTTTTATTGGAATGTTAAATTTATTTCCGATAGAAATGCTCGACGGGGGTATAATTTTATCCTTGATTTTAAATGACAAAATTGGTAATTTTGAAAAATCGAAAAAAATTTCAAATATAATATCAGTTGTATTTTTAATTCCGATAGCAATTGTAGGATTTTTAGTTTTGCTTAGCTCAAAATATAACTTTTCTCTGATTTTATTGTCATGTTATTTATTTTCGTATATATTATTTAAAGAAGATATTTTTTGAATTTTACGGAGGAGATAGGATGAATTTTACAGAAATTAATTGCGAAAATTTGAATATGAACGCTTTTAAATTAATCGGAAAAGATTGGATGCTTATAACCTCGGGAAATAAAGAAAAATTTAATACAATGACGGCAAGCTGGGGAAGCGTAGGGGTGCTTTGGAATAAAAATATAGCAACAATATTTGTAAGACCACAAAGATATACATTTGAATTTTTAGAAAATAATGATTTTTATACGCTTTCATTTTTTGATGATGAATTTAAAAAAGAACTTGCTTTTTGCGGAAGAAATTCCGGTAAAGATTTAGATAAAGTGAAATCGACAGGATTGGCTCCGATTTTTGACGATAATTTTACGTTTTTTAGTCAAGCAAAATTAGTTTTTGTATGTAAAAAAATTTATACCGATTTCATAAAACCTGATAATTTTTTGGATGATAGCATTAAAATAAATTACGAAAATAACGATTATCATAAAATGTACGTTGGAGAAATTGTAAAATGTTTGGTGAAAAAATAATATGAAAAAAACGGTCATTATAACCGGTTCGTCAAGAGGAATAGGTGCCGAAACAGCTATCGAATTTGCAAGAAACGGTTATGAAAATATAGTTATTAATTATAATAATTCAAAAAATAAAGCACTTGAAGTTCTTAAAAGAATTCGTAGCTTCGGTTGTAGTGCAATAGCTTTAAAAGCAGATGTTTCGAATAAAGAAGAAGTTGAATATTTAATAAATGAAACGCTAAATCAGTTTACTAAAATAGATGTTTTAGTAAATAACGCAGGAATAGCACAACAGAAATTATTTACCGATATTACTCACAAAGATTGGAAAAGAATGTTTGATGTCAATGTCGGTGGAATGTTTAACTGTACAAGTTTAGCGGTAAAAAATATGATAAAAAATCATAGCGGAAAAATAATAAATATTTCTTCGATGTGGGGAATAACAGGGGCTTCGTGTGAGGTGCATTATTCGGCATCAAAAGCTGCAATTATAGGATTTACTAAGGCTTTAGCAAAAGAGCTAGGGCCTTCCGGGATAAATGTCAATTGTGTTGCGCCCGGAGTTATTGAAACTGATATGAATGAAAATTTAAGTTTAGAAGATGTCGAAAATCTAAAATATGAAACGCCTTGTCAAAAAATAGGTACGCCTTTGGACGTAGCTAAAACGATATTGTTTTTAGCCGGTGAAAACGCTAATTTTATAACGGGACAAGTTATAGGAGTAAATGGGGGATTTTTAATTTAAATAATTTAGATTGGTGAGAATTTTTTATGGTGCTTTTTTATGTTTTTATAGTTTTAATACCTATAGTAGATTTTATTTTAAAACAATGGGCAAATAAAAATATTGCTTATAGAGAGTACATTTGTACGATATTTCCGTTTTTGAAAATCACCAACGTAAAAAATACAGGTGCGGCATTTTCTTTTTTTTCCGGCGGAAGATACTTCTTTATAGCGATTGCAATTTTAGAAATATTAATATTCTTATATGTAATTTTTGTAAGAAAAAATAAAGATAAATGGTTTTTGCTATCGAGTTCGTTTATAATCGGTGGAGCGATAGGAAATTTAGTAGATAGAATTTTTTATGGTTACGTTTTTGATTATTTAAAACTTTCATTTTTTTCTCCGGTATGTAACTTTTCAGATTATTTCATAACCTTAGGCGCTGTAATTTTAATTGTAAGTTTTCTTTCAAAAAGATAATTTTTTGACGAAATTATTTATATATGATATAATAATGATGGAATATTTCTGGAATGGGGGAATAGATGGAAAATATTTTTAGAAAATAATTTAAATATTAAAAATATTTCAATTTAAATTTTATCTATAAATGACTTGGAGGTAACTGTTAGTATGAAAAAATTTTTAAAATGGTTTTTCATAATTGGAAGTTGTACGGTTGTAGGAATATATATATTTACTTCTTTTTATGATATGTATTGGAACGATATTATAGATTATCGAGTTTTAAATGGCTCGTCAAAAAGTAATAGTAGAGATGTGTCTGACTACTATGTTGGTGAAGTCAGCGATTATATGGATGAACAATATAATAATGATAAACTTTTAAATATTAAGTTAGATATAGAAAATGCAGATGTGATTTTTAATCCGGTAGATTTCGATGAAGGCGCTATACAAATTTCCGGGCACGGGTTTGATAAAAAATTTTCTGTTTTTTATGATAAAGAAAAGTATTGTATATCGATAAAAAATAAGTATGAATTTACAGAAAAAAGCGAAATAGAATTTAATATGCCGATGTATTTCAATAACAATGTTTCTTTTGATATAAATTCTAAAAACAGTTCTTTGATATTCAATAAATCAAGAAACAATCACGGCATTAATGTAAAATCTATCTCATGCAATGTAATAAACGGAAAAATAATTGGCGAAAATTTGAAAGCAGATGATGTGAATTTCCAAATTGATGATTTAAACAATGTGCTTATTCAGAATATTTTGTCTGAAAGCCAAAAAATTAGTCAGTTTAAAACCTAAAATGGCGTATTGAAAAAATCATTTCAAATTTTAATGAATAATTGTAGACAAATATTGATATTAAATTTAACAGGAAATTGCTTGTTTTTATATAGCGTAATAGTTGACTTTTTTATTTGCGTGGTACTATAAATTATGAAATTTAAAAAATTTATATCTTTAGGTTTGAGCTTGTCTGCTTTGATGAGAATGAACTTGAAAAGTGTGTTTGCTGTTAATTTTGAAGATATAAAAAATTACTTGACATTGGTATTTGTGTAAATACAAGTAATTTGGATAATTTGGATGAAATATCAGTAGAAGACAATTTTGATGTTTTAATTAAAAGTACATATCTTAATATTTTGAAACTTTTGAGACAAATTGAACCGTATAGAAATTATATTATGAAAAAGGATTTATATTTATGAATGTGTTGATAGATGTATAGATAATATCATTCAAGAAATAACGACTTCTACGTTTTCTGCAGCATTCATTATTCCGAGTTTTGAACAATAAAAGTTTGCTCCACCTTGAACCCATACTGTGTATGGGTTTTTTAATGGTCCGTCTGCGGAAAGCTCGATAGATGAACCTGATATAAACGTTCCGGCTGCCATTATGATTTTATTTTCGTATCCTGGCATATCCCAAGGCTCTGGGGACACAAAAGAATCTACTGGCGACGCAGCTTGAATTCCTTTACAAAAATTTATAAGCGACTCAGGTTTTTCTAAGACTATAGATTGTACAATATCGAACCTCGTTTCGTCATATTTTGGATAAACTTCATATCCCAATATATCAAACAGTGCCGCTGCAAAGACAGCGGTTTTCTTTGCTTCTGCTACTACATGCGGTGCGTTTAATATCCCCATAAATAGACTTCTGTTAACGCCAAAATTAGCACCGATTTCTTTTCCTATTCCGGGAGCTGTTAAACGATAAGCGCATTGTTCTACGAGAGCTTTTTTACCTGCTATATAACCTCCGCTTGGTGCTATTCCGCCACCGGGATTTTTTATTAAAGATCCTGCTATTAAATCTGCTCCGAAATGTGTAGGTTCATGCTTTTCGGCGAACTCTCCGTAGCAATTATCTACCATAGCTATAATTTTATTATCTATGTTTTTCGCAAAGTCGATAATTTTGCCGATTTTTTTCGAACTTAAAGAATCCCTAAGTGTATATCCTCTTGAACGCTGTATGTACAACAATTTATATTTATTTTTCGAAATTTTATTTTTTATAGTTTCAAAATAAGCGTTTTCATCTTTGTTGTAGTCAATATATTCAAATTCAATATCAAAATCGCTGAGAGAACCATAATTTTTACCTTTTGAATTTATAACATCAGAAAGAGTATCGTAAGGAACACCTGTTACGCATAAAACTTTATCTTTTGGCCTTAAAACACCAAACAAAGCAGTCGATAGAGTATGTGTACCGCTTACAAAATTATGTCTTACAAGAGCATCTTCACACCCAAAGATATCAGCAAAAACTTCGTCTAATTTTTCTCTTCCACGGTCATTATATCCGTATCCTGTTGTTTCAACAAAATGGCTTTCGCTAACTTCGTTTTTTATAAAAGCTTTCAAAACTTTTTGCTGATTGTATTCTTCAACGCTTTCTATTTCTTCGAACATTTTTTTGCAAAGTTCTAATGCCTTATTTGATGCCTCTTCGATTTTTTTACTAAATTCCAATTTACTGTCTCCTAATCTAAATTGTTTTATACTCACCTAAAAAGATATTTTCTTAATTCCGCTAATATCTAATTTTTCAATTGTGTTTTTGAAATCTATATTGTAAAATTTCATGTCATCGCAAATATCACTAAGCGGAATTAAAACAAACGCTCGTTCAAGCATTCTCGGGTGCGGTAATATCAAGTTTTTTTGATTTTTATTTTCGTTTTCGTAAGCCAAAAGGTCAATGTCAATTGTTCTCGGTGAAAATCTATATGTTCTTATTCTTCCTAAAGCAGATTCGATTCCCAAAAATGTTCCCATTAGAATTTCAGAAGATAGTTCTGTTTCTATTTTTAAACAACAATTTACATATTTTTCTTGTTTTTCCGTAACACCATATGGTTCTGTTTCATAAAAATCTGAAATTTTCAAAATTTCTGTTTCGGGCAAATTTTCGATAGATTCAATTGCTCTTTTAATGTTAAAAAATCTGTCACCAAGATTACTACCTAGTGACAATATTGCTTCACTCATTGTAATCACTTTTTTCTCGTATTATTTTTACCGCAACATATTCAAAATC